>NZ_LT965953.1:1800000-2100000 GCF_900240995.1 Bacillus sp. Marseille-P3661 | reverse complement strand
AATATCCGATCTATTTTATCAATGAATCCAGTAGTTAATAACGACAGTTTATCTGTGGGGCAAACATTAAGAATCCCTTCGCCGCGTAGAGTACCTCTACAAACCCTTGGGTATATTGTGCCATATGATATGACAGGATCATTAAATAATTTTGAAACAGTAGCTAATCATCTAAGTTATTTAGCTATTGTTGCTTATTCCTTTACTGAGGAAGGCTGGGCTTTTCAGCTATTGCAGGATGCACCACTTGTATCCCGAAGCAAACAATTAGGGGTTAGGCCTTTGCTAATGATCCGAAATTTAGTGGGGACTAATTTTAGTCCTGAATTAGTAGGAACTGTATTGGGCGATGTAACGTTTCGAACAAATTTAATTACTAGTATATTAAATTTGTTGGTTCAAGGTAATTACGAAGGAGTAAGTATAGACTTTGAATTTATACCACCCCCACAACGAAATGACTTTATTACATTTCTTTCAGATCTAAAAAACGAACTAGGAACGCGAATATTACATGTGAGTGTACATGCAAAAACAGAGGATATAGTAACTAACCCGATAATTGGTGCTTACGATTACTATTCTATAGGCAAAATAGCTGATATTGTTGCAGTTATGACGATGGATTATGGATACCCAGGAGGTCCACCTGACCCAGTTACACCTTTATGGTGGATGGCTCAAGTCATAAGATACACGAGTTCTCTTATAAATCCTAGGAAGGTACAAATAGCAATTCCGTTATATGGATATAGCTGGAAACTCCCTGAAAATGAGACAACGTCGTACGGAATTAACTCTGCACAAAATTTAGCAATTTCTAAGGGATCGACAATTGAATTTGATAGTGCTGCACAAGCACCATACTTTTCTTATTGGGATGATAGTATACAACATTTTGTATGGTTTGAAGATATAAGAAGTATTACAAGTAAATATGGGCTAGTTGATCGCTATAACCTTTTAGGGGTGACCTTTTGGCAATTGGCTTTTGAATTCCCGCAAAATTGGGCATATTTGGAAAGGAACATACGAGTTATCCGCTAAAAGTAACGGCTGTTTTAGCAATACTTTTATATATTACTATTTAACACGAAAAAAGTTTGTTTAAAATGAACGTCTCCTGGATAAAATAAGTAGGCAAGATTATTTTAGTAATTTTGTGTATTACTTACATATTAGGAGGCAGTAAAATGGAACGTGGTAAAGTAAAATGGTTTAACAGTGAAAAAGGTTTTGGGTTTATTGAGCGTGAAGGTGGAGAGGATGTATTTGTTCACTTCTCAGCTATTCAGGGTGAAGGCTTCAAATCACTTGATGAAGGCCAAGAAGTAACTTTTGATATAGAGACTGGGGACCGTGGACCACAAGCAGCAAATGTGCAAAAAGTATAACAAAGACAAACTTAGTAAATGACAATGAGGACAACGTCTAGTATAAAAACAAGATGTTGTCCTCTTTACTATGCAGCTGATTTAACTCTTTGATTAGGCAAAAGTAACGTTTCTTTCACTAATTAAAGGAAAAAGGTGTTGTTGATAATTTGTAATTGGATAAAAGTGGTGCAAGGATCATATTAACTATAGGAAATACTATACTTGACTACTCATGGAAGGAAGGATGCCGCATGTCATTAGAATGGTTTGACCGTGTATGTAGTGAGTTGCCAGATCATTTAGAGTCAATTTGTGAAAAGTATGATCAAGAAGGACATATGTCTATAGACCGAGGTGCAAAGCATCCGCGTATAGAATTCTATGTGGAAACAGAGGATCAGGAAAGGGATTACTTTTGCACATTATTCTTTGACCCTCATAATGAAGAATTCTATATTGAAACGTTAGATATGGATCTTGAACAAAAAGCGAGAACGATATTATCTGATATAGAAGATATCGTAGATGCTGTCCATGAAGACTTCCATTTCTTCATGAATGGTGATCAGTATGATGACTATGATGATTTAGAGGTAATGGGAGAAATTGATGACAGTGATCAATTTGATGATGATATATTTGAGGATATTAGCGTTGAGTGGACAACAGAAGAGGTAATGGCTTTTGTTCATGAAGATGATATTGAAGTATCTTATCAATTTGGGATCATAGAAGAAACTGGTGATGGTATACTTAGACGAATTAATCGTATTGTTACAACTGAAGATGAGCTGATCGAAGATGAAACGAATTTTATTTTTAGTAAGGAAGAGGCAAGTACTATCATTGCAATGATAGCGAGTAATATGGATTTATTAAGTGAATTTGATTTTAATACACATTAAAATTAAAAAATAGTCTATCTTTGGATAGGCTATTTTTATTGTGAAAAATTAGGAAAATAATGGTTGAAATATAACTGTAATAAATTAAATACATATGGATTTAAAAGCGTTTGCAGAAGAAATGTAAACATATTCCAGATAAAATTATTGTTAGTTATACCACTATAATGGTAAAAACCCAAAAAATACCAAGGACATCATAGTTTTTCATTGTTAACATAGGGTCATAGATTTTGATCTTGTTACGAATAACTTAGGGCACACGATTTTGGGGTAATAGATTAGTAAACCCCTAGTGTTATAACCAAATTACTTAACACTCATAAAAATTAATAGTTTAAAATTTGAGCCTAAGGAAAGGGGAAATTTACATCATGAAGAAGTTTATCATCATTGCAGGATTGGTTGGATCGTTATTATTTTCAACCCAAGTTGATGCTGCGTCCTACACAGTTAAAAGTGGGGATTTCCTTTGGAAAATTGCAAACGAGAATAACACAACCGTTCAACAAATAATGAACTGGAATGGACTAACATCTTATACGGTTTATCCTGGACAAGTATTAAAGGTGTCTGAAGATAGGTCTTCAGAAAAATACACAGTTAAATCAGGTGATACACTTTATATTATTTCTCAAAAATTTAATACAACTATTTCAGCAATCCAAAATTTAAATCCACATCTAACAAATCCTAATATGCTTTATATTGGACAAGTTTTAAATGTTCCAGTTGGTCAAACGACAATTGTCAAACAGGTAACAGGACAGGATATCATTAATACAGGTAACAAGTATATTGGTGCCGGTTATCTATATGGTGCTTCTACTTTGAGAACGGATGTATTTGATTGTTCATCATTTTTAAAGCGAGTGTACGAAGAAAACGGAATTTATCTTCCAAGAATTACGGTTGATCAAGCTAATACCGGTACTTCGATACCATTCTCGGAAGCGAAACCCGGTGATATAGTTGCATTTGATGGTAACTTTGATGGTAGGATTGATCATACAGGAATTTATGTAAATGCAACAACTATACTTCACGCATCAAGTTCAGTAGGGGTTACTTATAGTAACACTACCTACTATTGGAAAGACAGATTAGTTAAAGTAACACGAGTATTAAATAATTAAGGTAATTAACAAAGAGACCACGTCATAGTTGGTCTCTTTTACCTAGATACTCTTATAGCCAGACTTAGCAAAAAAGAGAGTACTAGATATTATTACCTTGATTACTTAGAAACTTTCGTGCGACAAAAATCATCAAATTGTCCGACTCGTGACATATTCACGTCTAAAAATAGTATTTTCGCTAGACAGGAAACGGTGTTTTTGTAAAAATATATCGAGGTCTGTCGGAAGTCGAAAAATTCTAAAATAATAAAATAAGCCTTGTTTGATGGTATTCTTGTATTAGTTAGTTAAACAAGGGGGAGTTATTTTGACATTAGAAACATTAATTAAACAGTATGTTGAAGTGAAAAAGGATCATCCAACTAATGTAAACGACTTATTAGACTTTCTAAAGCGAGGATATATTCAAGGTACGTTATCATTTGCAGAATATCGTAGATTAATGCATGAGTTAGAGCAACGCGGTGCAACTATAGCGTAGTTAATAATATATTAAGGCCGCAGGGATATCCTGCGGTTTTTTATTACTGCTTTCATTTTCAACAATGTACGAGAGTCTATTTAATTCAAGTTTCAGAGTAATGTAAATAAAATGTAAAATTTATGTAATAAGATTTTAATATTTTATACATAACAAGACAAGCCTATCTATAGTATAATAGTAATACACAATTTAAAATAATGAAAATATTCAGAAAACTATAGAAGGTGAACAAGCTAATGAAACAGCTTTTCGTTTTTTGTTTATTACTTCTTTGCACCTTACCCACACTTTCTGTTGCAAAAGGGGAAATTACAGGTCTCTCGTTAAAGAAAGCCAATGAAATGCATGGTATTAATATTGAGTTTGATAATAAAGAGATTGAAAGGTTAGTAGGTCAACTAATATTACTGCCGAATGAAAATGATTACGATCATAAAGAAGTACGTAGCATGGTTTCTCGTATATCCAAGATACACCCTACACTTCTTCATGATTTAGTTGTGAATAATGTAAAGATCAAACTTTTTACTGGAAAACTAACTGATGAAGGCCCGTTTACACACTTAAGTGGGATATCTCCACGCGGCTGGAGTCCTAATAAAACATGGGATCAAGTACCAGGTGCAGGAGGAACGTATATTGCAGCGGCGAAAATTGGTGCAAGTTCGTATGGAAAGGGACATGGTTCTGTTAATCTGGAGCTCCATGAAATTGGTCATTCAGTTGAACGGAAAGTATTTGATAAACTTAGGAATGATAGCGTTTTCATTGGGATCTGGAAAGATGAAGTATTTAAATTGTTTCCAAAACGGGAGTATTTTCAAAATTACCCTGAAGAATACTTTGCTGAAGTGTTTGCAATGTATTATTTAAATGAAAAAACAAATGCAAACTTAAAACAAACCGCACCCAAAACACATGAATATCTTAAAAAGCTAGAAGAAAAGAAACGGGATTTTGTATATAATGTTGTAACGCGTCTTTAATAATTAAAGTAATAGCAAAGAATAAATAGACTATCTATTTATTCTTTGCTATTTTTATTTTGCCCTTATTTCTTGTTTCATAAAAATGAAATAGGATATACCAAAACAAATAATCGTTGCAGCTATTAAACCTGTAAATTGCGGCCATATCAACAGAAGACTCTGTTTTAAAGGCAATGGACTTGGGATTGCACCAACTAATTGTTCCATTGTTAAGGGCCCTAAAGAACGTATGGTAGGTGTTAATAAAATCGTCGTTATTTCACTATACAAATAACTTGGATTAAAACGTGATAATGTTTGGATTATGGTTTGCATTCCACCTAACTCATATATTGCCCCCATTTTTTGAATCTGAAATGCCGCTTTGCCAATTATGTTAATAATGATTGAATAAAATACGCTGAAGAACAACCACATTGCAATACTCGAAAGTGCTGATGTAGCAGTTTGCTTAAAGCGAATTGAAAATAATATTGATATGTTTAACCAAAAGCCTATATAAATTACACTAAGAAATAGAAAGGCTACCATTCTCCAAAACTCATCCCATGTTGGTGGGAAACCTATTGAAATAATCCCTAGTCCAATGATTAAAAAGCCTAATGCAAAAGTCAATATGCCGATTAAACCTAAGTTGGCTAAAAATTTTGCATTAATTAAATAATCTCTAGGGATAGGCTGGGCTAAAATTCGGCTGAGCGTTCCACGATTTCGTTCCGAATTGATTGCATCAAATCCCAGGCCAATTCCTAATAATGGACCTAATAGACTAATAAATGTCATAAAAGAAGGCATTGAGCCTTGCGGGTCAGAAAGTGTAAATATTTTTAAAAATAAGAAAGCATCATTTGTGTCGATGGACGCGGCAGCTGTACGAATAATGCTTAATGATGAATATAGGGAAGCGAGGCAAGTTAGTAATATAAGCAATACTAATATTATAAATCTCCAACTTCTGACTTGATCAGCTATTTCCTTCTGCACCATAGTAAGGAAAGGATGGTGTATATGATGTGTGTCTTTATGATCTATCTTGTAAACGAAATCATGTTTCATATTTTACCGTTAACCTCCCCTTCAAAGTATTGATGATAAATATCATCTAAACCATGTTCTTTAAGAACAAGTCCTCTTAGGGAGATACCCGAGTTAACTATGATGCTTGCTACTTCTGATGAAATATCTGTTTTGCTCTTAATAGTTAATTCATCATGCTTATATTCTACAGCTAATACCTCAGGTATATCTCTAAGCTTTTCTAGCAAAGGATCAGTAATGAGAGAAACTTTAGTCTCCAAGGTCATGCCATCACTTGAAAACAACTTATGTGCCAACTCCTTAATATTACCGCAGGCCAAAAGTTTTCCATCTACAAATAACCCAACCCGATCACAGATTTGTTGTACTTGATGAAGATGGTGTGATGAAAGTAATACGGTTATTCCGTACTCTTTACTCAATGTTCTGATTAAACTAAGCAAATCTTGAACACCTTGCGGGTCAATTCCTAGTGTGGGTTCATCCAAAATAATGACTTCAGGTTGCTTAATTAATACGTCAGCAAGACCAAGTCTTTGTTTCATTCCCCTTGAATAGTTACCTGTTTTCTTGTGGCAAGCCTTTTCTAGTCCGACTTGTCTTAATAAATCGATTGCACGTTCTTTTGCCTCTTGTTTTGATTGTCCATTTAATTGCGCCGTGTATAATAAATTTTCTAAGCCGGTCCGCTCTTCATAGAAACCAACATTATCAGGTAAATATCCAACTTTCTGCTTTACCTTGATCGGCTCATGAGTGGAGTTGTATCCACAAACTGTAATGGTTCCAGTAGAAGGTTCGCTGAGACCAAGCATCATTAAGATTGATGTTGATTTTCCTGCACCATTGGGACCTAATAATCCAAACACTTCACCACGGTATATTTTTAAATTTAGATCATCAACAGCGCATTTCGTTTCATAAAATTTTGTTAAATTCTGAATATCAATTATTGTTTCTTGCATGTCTACCTCCTCCCGTATTTCCGTACTAAATAGAAGATACAACCTATAACAGCTATAATAATAACGACACCAACCCAGCCCCATAACATTGATGTTTCAACCTGCATTCTAAAATCAGCAGTCGACACTGCTTCAGGTGTACTCGCTTCCATCTGGATAACATAATCTCCAGCAATAGCTTTATCGCTTGGAGTTATGATCGCTGTGACTTTTTCGGATTCTCCAGGTTTTAGAATGTTGATTTTTTTAGGCTCAAATTGAACGTTCCATTGAACAGGTTGTTCTGAATTTAAAGTAATATCTCCGATTGGTACTGTACCGGTATTACTAACCTCTAACTCAATGGATTCTTCCTTGCCTACTAATATATCTTCACTTAATCTTCCTGTTGGAGTCGATAGCGTTATACCATACGTACCAGTTATGACAGTTTCTAATGTAAGTTCTGCAGAAGTTGCATTCGTTGTTGCTGTAAGTGGAATTGGGTACGTTCCAGCTTCGGCTTTTTCAGGAGGTGTTACCACGACGTTAATATTTTTAGTTTCATTTGACTTAGCTGAAACAGATGTCACACTTTTATCATCTACTTGAAAATTTACATCCCATCCTCTGGGTGCATCTGCCTTTAGGGCATAATGTTGTGCTTCAGAGGTGCGATTTTTAAGTGCTAACTCGTAATTGAAGGTAGATTGGGCATGCCCTTTCATATTTGTTTGTTCAGAAGTAAGTTCCGTTTTAAATGTTCCTTCTTCAGAAATGTTAATTTTCATTGGAAGTCGATCCATTAGTCCAGATGTGCTTGTAGCTGTAATATAAAAAGTATATTCGCCTTTTGGAACATTTAACGGAACTTCAAGGTTAATTGAGAAAGTTTGTGAATCATCGGGTTTAACTGATAGTTGCTTTAAGTTCCACCCTGACGACGTAATGTCATATTCCCAATCTTTTGGTAAATCTTCTATTTCAAACGTCACCTGCTGGACCTGGCTAGTTTCATTCATAAGATCAAAAGCATAATCAATCGATTCACCTGGTATTACAGCAATACCTGTATAAGGTGTATACAGTGTAAGGCCTCCCGCCGCAAAAGCAAATTTTGAGAATACATTTGAAAAGAAAATTAATAAAGTTAACACTACAAATACTTTCTTTAGCATGTCTTTTCCTCCTCATTTTGTTTTTCATAGGAGCATTCCTGTAATGAAGAAATTTGAGGGTTGAACAAAAAAAGAGCCCCTTGGTATGATACGAGGTGTCCACAGCTGATCAGCACTAAGGACCCTTAATTTAAGTAACCAAGGAGGACTCATAATGAATTATACACAAAATCACAAAATCTCTCAAATCACACCTTCAACTTTAGTTATTGGCATTGATGTTGCAAAAGAAAAGCACGTAGCACGCGCACAAGACGACAGAGGCTTAGAATTCGGAAAACGTCTGATTTTCCAAAACAGATTTCATGGCTTTGAGCTATTACTTGAATGGGCTCACCGCCACGCAAAAGAAAATTCTAAAGATCATATCATTTTTGGTGTAGAACCAACAGGTCATTTTTGGCTGAATCTAGCTTATTATTTGACTGCAAAGGGCTATGACATTGTATTAGTCAACCCAATGCATGTTAAGAAAAGCAAAGAACTTGATGATAACTCACCCACGAAAAATGACACAAAAGATGCAAAAGTAATCGCACAGTTGATTAAAGATGGGCGATACTCTGTACCTAATCTCTTAGATGGCATCTATGCTGAACTTAGAGAAGGCGTCAAAATTAGAGATCAACTCATCCAACAATTAATGATTACAGAAGGGCGTATTCAAAATATGATTGATCGCTACTTGCCAGAATTCTTCGATGTCTTTGGAGACTGGGAAGGTAAAGCAGCTCTTTGTACATTAAAACTTTTCCCATTTCCATCACAAATCGTGGAGATGACACCTGAAGAGATACTTCAAGAATGGAAACCATTTGTTCAAAGAGGTGTTGGAATTAAACGGGCTACAAAGTTAGTAGAGGCTGCTCGTAAGAGCATTGGTTTAACTATTGGAACCCAATTTGCACAACGAGAGATGGATAATCTCCTTGAACAATTAGAGCTTTTCAGAAAGCAACTAGAAGACCTTGATCAAGAGTTAGAAGGTATTGTTAGAACGATACCTGGTGCAAATGAAATGATTGATATTACAGGACTTGGCGTAGCCACAGTCACTACTTTTTTATCTGAAATTGGGGATCTCAAAAATTATAAGCATCCCCAGCAGCTAGTTAACCTAGCAGGACTCTCCTTGCGAGAGAATAGTTCAGGGAAACACAAAGGAAAAACAACCATTACTAAACGAGGTCGAAGTAAACTACGAAGGGCTATGTATATGGCTATACGTCCTCTGGTTGCACATAATCCAACGTTTAAAGCCCTGCATCATTATTACACAAAACGTCCTGATAGACCTTTAAAGAAACAGCAGTCTCTGATTGCCTTGTGTTGTAAATTATTACGAGTCATTTTTGTCATAGGACATAAACAATGTCAATTTGATGGTTCCAAGTTATTACAAGGGATACCTCAAGAAAACCTATTACAGGTTGCATAATCAAACAGAAAACACTTTAGATACTCTATATTCTCAATAGATAAACACCAATAGTGCAGAGTCGGAGTTTATTTTTACCATTCGGGCTATGACCCAGTATAGGAGCATATCCGACCTCCACCTTATGGATACGCAGGACGAAGGAATGTATGGACCCGATCCGGTGAGACATGGGAGGGTTAGCGGCCGTGAGTTATGTGGAGTTTTCATAGCACGGTTATACTAATAATTACCAAACTATACCAGTTTGGTGGTTAGGATGCACCTCCACCTGTAAGGAACTTGAAGAAATTCAAATACTATCCACTGTTTCAGGTGTGTTAACTATTAGGTGTTTATGAAACTTTGAGAATACGTGAGGATTCTAGAGATATTTAAACTTTATTGAGGGAGGTACGTAAAGAATATCTACTTGGATTTAAAATTTTCTAAAAGAATTTTTGATTTTATAAATCCAAATAGATGTGTTAAGAGTAATAATAGTAGAAGGGTTTTTTAAAATAAGAAGTATTTGGGGTGACTGCTTTGGATAAAAGAACGAAAGGTGAAGAGTTACTATATGGATTCAGTAATGGTTCCTCTAAAGCTTTCGAGCAATTTTACGATCAATATGTTAGTTTGGTGTTTGGAATTGCAATGAAAATATTAAAAAACAAAGCTGATGCCGAAGACCTTTGTCACGATGTCTTTATCGAAATTTATAATAATCCTTATGGGTTTAATCCCAGCAGGGGATCGATAGAAGCCTGGATTGCAATAAAAACAAAAAGCAGGTGTCTGGATCGACTTCGAAAACAAAGGCATTCGGTTTGCAATGTGGAGGAAGAACTAGAGGAGATTAAATTAGATGGAAGTATAGTAGAGGAGCAAGTTCTAATGAATGTTGAAAGAGATGCGATACATAAAGCGATTGATTCTCTACCATCTAAACAAAAAGCAGCAATAGTTGGTAACTATTTTAAAGGATATACCCATCAGGAACTGTCTAATAAGCTAAATCGTCCATTAGGAACGATTAAATCTCTTGTTCGTTATGGTATTCACAACTTAAAAAAGTATTTTGATGTAGAAAACAGCTTCTCCAAAGCTAGAGGTGAAAAGAATGACATGTAATAGTCAAGTTCATGAAGAATCTATTATTGGATTAGTACGTGGTGAACTTCATAAAGCACAAGAACATAGTTTAAGAAATCACATGGAACAGTGTCAACATTGTAAAGAAGTTTTTGATTCATGGTTAACTATCTTTAATGGTCTTGCAGAAAAGCAGCGGCCTTCCGCACATACTAAAAAGAGAATTATGAAAAGTATAAGAAAAGAACGAAGTAGTATCCGATTTACAAAACCGACATTTATTTTTATGTCTACTTGTTTTGCAATGGTTATGATGTTAATTGGATATATTATTAAACCAACGGATCTGCAGACACCACCTCAAGTTGCATCTTATACTACCAATCAATCACTGAAGGAGCCGTTCATGGTTAAGGATGATACGGATGTATACGAAATAAGCCCCGAATGGAATGATAGGGTAAGTGGCTATGCTTGGATTAATCCTTATTCAAATGAAATGATGTTATTAGTAGATGGCCTACATCCAATTTCATTAAATGATTATCAAGCATGGATCCAAACTGCTGACGAATTAATTAATGTAGGACTATTAAAGGTTAATGGACAAAAAGGCCAGCTTTACATTCAGGACGGAGTCGTTCATCAACTTGAACATATTATGGTTAGCAAAGAACCACTTGGGGGTAGCGATGTACCGACAGACCCAAATCCTTTTTTGATTAAGATAAATTCCAATTGAAAAAAACTTTACAATGAAAGGAATGTAAAAAAGAAAAGATGGGTTACTATAAGCCTTATAAATCAAAACTTAGCAAATATTCTAAACCATTACTTTTAGGTAGCTTGATTGGTATTGTATTAACTGCATTTTCTTTCTTACTCTATTTCAATCCGTTGATGAAATCGGAACAAAAGGTAGTTGCTGAGCAAGTAAATGATAACAGTGGTGCAATAGAAAAAAATTTTCTAAGCTATGATAATACGTATATGAGTATACCTAGGGCAGTTGAAAAGGTAGATGATGCTGTTGTCAGTATAACGAACTATCAAAATATGAATTATTTTACCCTTGAACCACAAAAAGCAGGAATTGGCTCTGGTGTCATTTACAAAAAAGCTAAGAATAAAGCCTATATCGTAACAAACTACCATGTAATAGACGGTGGTGAAAAATTGGAAGTAACATTAAGTGACGGCACGAAATTACCAGCTGAACTTGTAGGTGGTGATATATTTACTGATTTAGCTGTTTTAAAAATTGATGGTGAACATGTAAGCGAAATTGCAAATCTAGGATCTTCAGACAATTTAACCCTCGGTGAACCGGTCATTGCGATTGGAAGTCCATTGGGAGATGCTTTTTCAGGTTCGGTAACTCAAGGAATTTTAAGTGGTAAAGAAAGAACAATTCCTGTGGATATAAATAAAGATGGCAAGCCCGATTGGCAGGCAGATGTAATTCAAACGGATGCTGCAATTAATCCCGGGAATAGTGGGGGGGCTTTAGTTAATATAGTTGGGGAAGTAATTGGAATTAATTCGATGAAGATAGCTCAAGATTCAGTAGAAGGAATTGGTTTTGCTATTCCCATTTCAATAGCAAAGCCGGTCATTAATGACCTTGAACGTTATCGAGAAGTAAAAAGGCCTTACCTAGGAATAAGCTTAGAAACGTTGTCAAATATTCCGACCTTTCATTGGACCGAAACGTTTCGTTTACCTGACGATGTTAAAAAAGGAGTCGCAATTTTAGAGGTCGTTCCCAATTCACCAGCAGCAAGAGCGGGGCTTAATCAATATGATATTATCGTTGCACTTGATGATAAAGACATAACAAACGATGTTGATCTTAGGAAATATATATACACTAAAAAGAAAATTGGTGAAGAAATAACGATAAAATATTATCGAAATGGTAAGGAAAAAACAACGGAATTGACATTAGTACCTCAAAACTCTTATTAAGAGGTACGGTTTTCATTCAAGCATAATTATAGCGCATGGAGAATCAACTCCATGCGCCTTTTGGTCTTTTAAAGTACAAATTAATTACTTAGAAAGGGTATCTGTTAAGACTGGAACAATTTGCTTTTTACGTGAAACTACACCTTTTAGTACGGCTGTGTTATTGTCTAGCTTAACATTATATGCTTTTTCAACAGCGTCTGCTTTATTTCCAAGTGCAATAACTGTGGAATCGTTCGTTAAAATATCCGTTACCACAAATAAGAACAAATCAAGTTTCTTTTCAGAGATAACTGAAGTTAACTCAGCTTCTACTTCGTTTTGACGAGAAAAAACATCGTTAGTATCTACTGTATTAACTTGAGCAACCTCAACCTTGTAATTTCCCATCTGAAATTCTTTTGCATCAAGTGTGATTAATTCTTTTACTGATTTCTTACTCAGATCAGCACCTGCTTTAAGCATTTCTAAACCATAGCTATTTGCATCTACTTCTGCGATCTCAGCTAACTCGCGAGCTGCTGCAACATCCTGATCTGTACAAGTAGGAGATTTGAATAATAAAGAGTCTGAAATTATTGCAGATAACATTAATCCTGCAATATTCTTTTCGATTTGAATCCCATTTTCTTTATACATTTTATTAAGGATAGTAGCTGTACAACCTACTGGTTCAGCACGATAGTATAAAGGATCACTTGTTTCAAAATTAGCGATACGGTGATGATCAATGACCTCTAATATGCGAACATCAGTTATATCATCCGCACTTTGTTGGCGTTCATTGTGATCGACTAAAATTACATTTTTCACTTCTTGTGCTACCTTCTCAACTAAGCGTGGAGCTTCGGCATTAAATTGATTAAGTGCATACTGAGTCTCTTCATTCACAGATCCTAAACGAATCGGTTCAACATTCATGCCTAATTTAGTTTTTAAATCAGCATACGCAAGCGCAGAACAAATTGAATCCGTATCAGGATTCTTATGGCCAAAAATAAATACTTTATCCATTATTTCTCTCCTCGTTTATCAAAATAAGCCGCCGGATACCTTTAATGATATATAGAAAAAGATACCAACATCCAAGGGTTATTCTAACACAAAATAGGTCTTTTCTAAAATACTTGGATAGCAATTTTTGATAAATCAATAGGTGAAGATAGGTTTTCACTATTTTGTAATTAATTTGTTTCTATAATGTGAATACATGAGGAAACCTATTTCATCTACGTATAATTTATTTATAATAAAAGTATAAGAAGTACTTCAAAGTAACTACCAAAGAAAATCCTATTAAAGGATTTTCTCAAATAAGAGGAGTGGAGAATATGGTAGTCAAATGGTTAAGAGAAAATAACATAGCTGCCGGTTTACTGGTATTATTTAGATTATATTTAGGTTATCAATGGATACATGGTGGTTGGGGTAAAGTAACAGGTGGGTTTGATGCAAGTGGATTTTTACAAGGTGCAATTGGTAAAGCAAGTGGCGATCATCCGGCTGTTCAAGCATGGTGGGCTGGTTTTCTAGAAGGATTTGCACTTCCAAATGTAGGCTTATTCAATATTTTAGTACCATGGGGTGAATTATTAGTAGGGATTGCATTAATTCTTGGAACGTTTACTACTTTCGCAGCTCTAATGGGTGCAACTATGAACTTCGCGTTCTTATTTAGTGGAACAGTTAGCACAAACGCACAAATGGTATTATTAACACTATTCATTCTTGTTGCAGGTGCTAATGCAGGTAAATTTGGTTTAGATCGTTACATCTTGCCTTTCATTCGTAAAGCAATGAATAAAGAAGATAAAGTTCATAAAGCAACAGTTTAAAAAAATCCAAACTCTATATAACACACAAAAAGACCATTGCTTGGTCTTTTTGTGTTATATAAACAAGGGTTAGTTTAGCTTTTGTTTTCCTAACCTTTAAAAACATCATGGTCCACGTATCGTTCACCATTCAATTCACTAATGACATTAATAGCAACTTTAGCGCCATCGCCTGCTGTAATGATTGTATGAACGCTCATACCTGCAACAGTACCTGCAGCCCAAATGCCTTCAATATTTGTTTTTCCATTTGCATCTACATCTAAAACGGTTTTAATACGTGGTTCTCTACCTTCTTTTGTAGTCAACCCTACTTTTTCAGCAAGATCAACTGAAACTCCTGTAGCAACAATTACATGCTGTGCTTCATGTTCACCATTATCAGTCTTAATTTTAAAACCCTTTTCTGTTTTAACAATATCTTCCGCGGTTGCTTGAACGAATTCAGCTTCGAATTTACCAGCTTGCTTTTTACCAACAGCAATTAAATCAGGCCCTGAAATTGCTTCAACCCCATAATGGTTCTCCATCCATGCTCTTTTTGTCATACTTTTATCATTATCAAGTACCAATGTCTTTTTCCCTGCTTTTGCAGAAAATAATGCAGCACTAGCTCCTGCAGGACCAGCTCCAATAATTGCAATATCAAACATACAAAAACCTCCTATGTAATATATGGTAATAATAATTATTATAAAGAAATAATGTGAATTGTAAAATAAAACGAATCGTCGTTGTTTGTAAGGAAGAAAAAAGATCTTTACAGGTCACATTTGCGAGGGTAAAATGTGATAAATAATATTAAATTTATATTAGTAGTTTCCAATTTCTTAATCGCTTAATTCTTAATAAAGAATTGGAGGACCCAATTTTGTGGAGCAATATCACTAGGGGTGAAACCTTTGATTAGAAATAGTATTAGTAATAATACAAATCATTCAAAGGAAGGGCTACTCTTTAGCCCAAATCCGACAGCTAACTTCGAAAGCGTTTGAAGGGAGGATGTGGACACTCGTATATAGGACCACACTTTTCATGTGGTCATTTTTAATAAAAAGAGCATTTTTTGGTTTCCTCTTAAATATATATCCAATATGAATTGGGTTTTAATTCTACTTTATGTTGATAAAGGAACAAGTAAAGCTTGTCTTTTGTCATATACTATACGTAAACGCGATTTTGAAATAGGAAAACTAGGCTTATCTAAAGGCATTGGCGCAAAGGTGATTTATATGAAAATGAAAAGTACCTTAATTAAATCTGGATTTATTGAACAATCTATAGATTTAATGGAACAACTAAATAAAAAAGAAAGATTAACTGAAAAGGAACAAGAGTTTATTGAATCAGTGAATGAAATGTGTGATGTAATCCAATGTTGGAAAGAAACTAAAAAGTCATTGAATAAAAATGGTGCTAATCCAGCATTTACAAAAATAAAATAATTAACATATTAATTGGGTAAGCTCTCTTATAGATTTTGAGCTTACCCTTTAAATTTTATACTAAGCAATCACTTAGAATAATCCCAATGGCCAGCAAGTATAGACTCCCAATTAGATTTAATATATCTTTTAAGATCTTCATCCAGTTCATCGAGTTCATCTATTGTAAATTCAATTATTTGTGATAGTTTAAAATTAAATACAGTTACTTTTCTTTGACCACCAAGCCATTTGCAATAAAGAATTTTATAATACATAATAACCTCCTCGTGGGATTAAACAGCATACTTATCAAAACATACGTTCTTCTAATTTGCAATATGTTAAGTAAAAGAGGTGAAAAAAATGTGCGGTCGCTTTACCTTATCGATACCATTGGATGAAATCATAGACTTTTTTGATTTAGTCAATGGTGTAAACATTATGTATGAGCCTAGCTATAATATTGCACCGAGCCAGGATGTATTAGCCGTTGTCTCTGATGGTGAAAACTTGAAAGGTGGATTACTAAAGTGGGGATTAGTTCCTTCATGGTCAAAGGATCCATCAGTTGGGTATAAAATGATTAATGCAAGGGCAGAAACATTAGAACAAAAGGTTAGCTTTAGAAAGCTTTTAAGACAGAGACGTTGTATTATTGTTGCTGACGGTTTTTATGAGTGGAAAAAAGATAGTAATGGTGAAAAACAACCCTTTAGAATGACGTTAACTAATAATAATCCTATTGCTTTTGCAGGCTTATGGGATCGGAGTCTAATTAATGATATTGAGTACACAACTTGTACAATAATAACAACTAGTTCAAATCCATTGATGAAACCTATCCATGATCGTATGCCGGTCATTCTTTCTGAAGATGCGACTGCGAAGTGGCTTGATCGGCGAAATCAAGATCCAATAGAGTTAAAAAAACTGCTTGTGCCATTCGACGCTAATGAGATGAAAGCGTATAAAGTATCATCAATCGTAAATACACCTAAGAATAATAATATAGAATGTATTGAACCATTAGCATAAAAAAACAGCAACTAATTTGCAAATAATAAACACCAGAAATAAAAAGCGCACATGTATTTGGCTGATAAACTAAATACATGTGCACTTATTTTATAATATTGAACAAAATTCATATTGATTATGTGTTTTTGTACAAAGCTCTTTTTTTAGCTCTTTTTCGGTTGCTTCGTACAATTGACGACCATCAGGCATTTTAAATAATCCATTATTTAAAAGGATGTCGATGATGTAATCTTTATTTATGTCATTTTGTGTTAACATGTACCATCACTCCTTAAAAAAAAGCGTAAATGTAAGCGTTTACAATATTATTGTAAGGTATTTAGATATATTTGTCAAATGATAAATGCGGATTTATTAAATGAACATGCTTGACTTACTTTAAGTATGGAGTATACTATTTGTTCAATTATGCGTTATGATACAAATTAATAATTAAGTAAGGAAGTGTTATTTGTGTTAAGTGGAGAAATAAGTCTAAATATAGGGGACCTATTATTTCAACTGATAATGTTAATCATTGTAATTGGAGTTCCATTAGGAATTCTATTTTTATTTGTAAAAAGAAAAAAACAAAATAGAAGAATGGATCAAATCGAAGAGAAAATAGACCAAATACTGCAGTATCAGAAAAAGAACAAATAAATATTCTATAATACAATGGAGGGTTTAGCCATAGAATGAGGATTAAAAATGGGAATTAACACTTTTGTTATTTATCTAATGGTTTTTTTTCTTTGCCTTGGCGCACTTGATAAATGCTTAGGGAATAGGTGGGGTTTCGGGCAACGATTTACGGACGGTTTTATGGCAATGGGGCCTTTGACACTTGCAATGGTGGGGATCGTTTCGATAGCCCCAGTATTAGCGGATGTATTAATTCCAATTATTGCTCCTCTATATGAATTTATTGGTGCAGATCCTGCTAGTTTTGCAAATACATTACTTGCAGTAGATATGGGTGGGTATGCGTTAGCTCAAGAAATGGCAATAGATCCTGATGCAGCTTTATTTTCGTGGGTATTTTTAGGTACAATGATGGGGCCAACGATTGTTTTTACAATTCCAGTTGCATTGGGGATTATTGATAAACAGGATCAACCTTATTTTGCAAATGGAATTCTTCTAGGAATTATAACGGTACCGTTAGGTTGTTTAGTTGGAGGAATGTTTGCAGGTTTTAATTTAAAGATGATCGTAATAAATCTAATTCCAATGATGATTGCTTCTGTATTAATTGGAGTTGGGATTTTGAAATTTCAAAACCTAATGATTATAGGGTTTCAGCTTTTCGGTAAGGTTGTTGAAATTATTGCAGTTATAGGACTAACAGCCATAATAGTTGAAACATTAACTGGATTTACGATTATTAAAAATATGGCACCAATTGAAGAAGGAATTCAAATTGTCGGGATGATCGCCATTATGCTTGCAGGTGCATTTCCAATGGTATCATTCATTTCATTTGCTTTTAAAAAGCATTTAACAAAGTTTGGTTCAATATTAAACATCAATAATACATCAACCGCTGGATTAATCGCATCGCTTGCACATGTGATTCCCATGTTTTCAATGTTTAGAGACATGGAGCCTAAAGGGAAAGTAATCAATACTGCTTTTGCAGTTAGTGGTGCATTCGTATTTGGAGGCCATCTTGGATTTGTTGCGGGTATGAATAAGGAAATGGCTTTTGCAATGATCATAGGGAAGTTAATCTCAGGTATTACTGCTGTTCTTTTAGCAGTTGTCACATTAAACCGTAAAGATATAACAAAGTGATGTTAAGTGTTTCATTTGATTGCTACCAAATTCTTTGTAATAATGAAGACATAATTTGGATTTTGAAAGGAGATACATACAATTTGAAAGTATTTGTAGTAGGAGCTAACGGTCAGATTGGACAGCATCTTATCCGCATTTTAACTAACAGTAGTGATCATACCGTTAGAGCAATGGTTCGAAAACCTGAGCAAGTAGAGACTATTGAAAATTTAGGGGCAGAAGCGGTAATTGCAAACCTTGAGGGAACGGTTGATGAAATTGCAAGAGCTGCTGATGGTTGTGATGCAATTGTTTTTACCGCAGGGTCAGGTGGTAAAACAGGGCCTGATAAAACGCTGCTAGTCGATTTGGATGGAGCTGTTAAAACTGTAGAGGCGGCAGAAAAAGCAGGTATACAACGGTTTATAATGGTAAGTGCAATACAAGCGCATAATAGAAACAATTGGAGCGATGCCATTAAGCCATATTTCGTGGCTAAACATTATGCAGATCGGATGCTCGTAGCAAGCAGCTTGACGTATACCATTATTCGTCCAGGAGGATTAACGAATGATCCTGGAACCGGAAAAGTTTCAATTGCTGAGAATTTACCGCGGAATATTATACCTCGAGAAGATGTTGCCCGAACTATAGCAACTGTCTTAAATGAAAATAATACATTTAATAAAGCATTTGATCTTGTTTCCGGTGAAACTGAAATTTCCGTTGCTATAAAATCAATTTAGTTAACCTAAATGTTGTTAATAATACAATAAATGACACAGAATCGTGAAGTCTTATTATAATTTAAAATACCCATTCGCTTTAGGGAATGGGAGGATGGGTATTTTTTAATTACTACTATTTATTTGAAAGGTACTCCCCGAAAATTGATCAAATTTTGATTGGGTGAACAGGTAACCGAATGCTCACTTCAGTACCATGATCAGGAACACTTGTGAACTTAATGGTTCCATTGTGAGCTTGGACAATATTAAAACTTACGGTTAAGCCTAGTCCAGTGCCTTTTTCTTTTGATGAATAAAATGGTTCTCCTATTTTCGCCAATCTTTCTTTTGAAATGCCACAGCCATTGTCTTTAATAATGATTATTACATGGTCTTTATCATCTTTATTTAAAGAGATAGTAACTTTTCCGCCATTCTTCGAAGCTTCGATAGCATTTTTAATTAAGTTTATTAAAACCTGTTTTAACTGATTGGGTTCACATTCAATCAGCTCAATCTTATTTTCGCCATCAGAGTGAAGCTCTATATTACTTTGCCTTGCTTGAATTGATAATAAGGCAAGAACATCATCAAGTATTTTTTGAATGTCTGCTTCTTTAAAATGCAACTTTTGTGGCTTAGCAAGAAGTAATAATTCGTCTACAATATCGTTAATTCGTTTTAACTCATCATGCATAATATCATAATACTGTTGGTTGCTATCTTCTCGAGGTAATAGTTGAACAAATCCCTTTAATGAAGTAAGAGGGTTTCTAATTTCGTGTGCGACACTAGCTGCCAATTCACCTACTATAGATAACTTCTCTGATTGTCGCAGCTTTTCTTCAGCTAATCTTAAACTTGTGACATCTCTGCCAATTATAACTAGACCTTTCCTTGTGCCATCTGGATGAAATAAAGGGATCTTAATTGTATCGAAGGTTTTCTGAGTGTCATTCGGTAATGCAACAACTTCTTCGAAACGTGTGCTTTTTGCATTCATCCAAGCAATCTCGTCTGATTCGTGACAGTTTTTTAGGGCATCATGATAAAAGCTAGTGTATTCTGCAAGTTCTAGATCTGTTTTTCCTCGATATTGAACATTTTCAAGCTGAAATAACTGTAGACCAAACTGATTCGCTTCAATCCATCTACCTTCACCATCTTTAAAATTGACAAAGTCGACCATCGAATTTATTAAGGTCGATAGACGTTTCTCAGTTTCTTTTACTTGGTTTAATTCTTTAGTTTTTATAAAAATAAAATACAGAAAGCTACCTGTAATTATCACATAAATAAATTCTTTAGTAGTTTCAATGATTTCGGCAAGATGACCTGGAACAAATTGAGCTATTATAAAATCAGTAGTTAAAATCCATATAATACTAAAAATTATATAGAGACTTATTATCGTTTTTTTTGCCATTTAATACTCCTATAGGTAATTCAATGTTTGGTTTATACGATTACTATCCTATAATAACTTATTGTTTGTGAAATTGATATAAACCTAAAGAGATATTTTTGGGAATTTACTAATGTAATTAGGCAGTTATGGTAAATCCGACATGTATTTTACTTTCATAATTATTAACTAATTTGAAAGAATTATGAACATTAGCCGACATTTTGAAAGATTAGAAATGTAATACCTTTTAATAATAGTATACTCAAGCACCTATATACTTTTGTTAAGGTACAACCTTAGTAAGACTTGAAGACACTATTGATTTCATTCAACGAACGATCATGATATATTAGACCTTAGTTGTTTATCGAGGTTTAATTGCTATATACTTCCCCTCCAAAACTTTTAGTAATTTTGAAAAGTATGGTGGGGAATCATTAGGCATACCATTAGGGTATAAACAGGCTATAAAACCATGATAGGTTCAAATAACCATCAGTGGTGAGACAAAAACCTACTGATGGAAGTTTTACTTTGAAAGGATGTTTTGATGAAGAAGACCGTAGTACTTGCCGAGAAACCATCAGTTGCTCGTGATATTGCACGAGTTCTGGAGTGTCAAAAAAAGGGTAATGGCTTTTTAGAAGGTGATAAATATATAGTTACTTGGGCGTTGGGCCATTTAGTAACACTTGCTGATCCTGAAACGTATGACGTCAAATATAAAACATGGAAACTTGAAGATTTACCCATGCTGCCGAATCAATTAAAAACAGTTGTAATAAAACAAACAAGTAAGCAGTTTAATGCCGTAAAAAGTCAATTGCATCGTTCTGATGTTGGTGAAATTGTAATTGCAACGGATGCAGGAAGAGAAGGTCAGCTTGTGGCTCAATGGATACTCGACAAGGCAAAAGTTAATAAACCGACGAAACGATTATGGATATCTTCTGTAACAGATAAAGCTATCAAAGAAGGATTTCAGAAATTAAAAAGCGGAAAAGACTTTGAGAATTTGTATCATTCTGCTGTTGCTCGTTCAGAAGCGGATTGGTATGTCGGACTCAATGCGACTAGGGCCCTTACAAGTAAATTTAATGCCCAGTTATCAGCTGGACGAGTACAAACGCCAACAGTTGCAATAATTGCTAAGAGAGAAGAGGAAATAAAAAATTTCAAGCCTAAAGCTTTTTATGGAATTAAGGCACAAACTAATCATAATTTGACGCTAACTTGGCAAAATAGTCAAACTAAAGATATAAAAACTTTTTCAAAAGATATGGTAGACCAAATAGTAGCTAAGTGTAAGAATAAACAAGCTATTATTACTGATGTGGAGAAAAAGTATAAAAAAACCTTTGCACCACAGCTCTATGATTTAACTGAATTGCAACGAGATGCAAATAAAATATTTGGATATTCAGCCAAGGAAACGTTGCAAATTATGCAAAAGCTATATGAACAACATAAAGTTCTAACATATCCGCGCACGGATTCAAGGTATTTATCATCAGATATCGTTGATACACTGAGTGAGCGGATAAGGGCTAGTGGGAATGGCCCATATAAACAGCTCGCACATAAACTTTTACTGAAACCGATTAAATCAAATTCTTCGTTTATTAATGATAGCAAGGTATCGGATCATCATGCGATTATCCCAACAGAAGAAACAGTAATGCTAAATAAGTTTACTGATAAAGAACGAAAAATATATGATTTAGTTGTTAAGCGCTTTTTAGCTGTTCTATATCCGGCGTTTGAATATGAACAAACCACAATAAAAGCAATGATTGCTGATGAAACATTTGTTGCAAAAGGAAAAACAATTGTCTCGATAGGCTGGAAGGACGTATATAATAACGATCTTGACGAGGATGAAGATAGTGATGACATGAAGGCACAGTTATTGCCCTCTTTAGCGAAAGGTGAAACATTAACGGTTACTTCATTATCACAGACCCAAGGTGAAACAAAACCGCCTGCTCGTTTTAATGAGGCAACATTGCTTTCAGCCATGGAAAACCCGAGTAAATATATGGCTGGTGAAACTAAGGATTTAATTAAAACGATTGGAGAAACCGGTGGTCTCGGAACAGTTGCTACTCGCGCTGATATTATTGAAAAGCTATTCAACGCGTTTTTAATTGAAAAAAAAGAAAAGGAAATTTTTCTAACGTCAAAAGGGAAACAATTGCTTGATTTAGTTCCGAAAGAATTAAAAACTCCTGCATTGACAGCAGACTGGGAACAAAAGCTGGATGCGATTGCCAAGGGGAAACTAAGTAAAACTATTTTTATTAACGATATGAAAAACTATACCAAAACCGTTGTTCACGAAATAAAAAACAGCACACAAAAATTTAAACATGATAATATCACAGGTACAAAGTGTCCTGAATGTGGAAAGCTTATGCTAGAAGTGAACGGTAAAAAGGGAAAAATGCTCGTATGTCAGGATCGTGAGTGTGGTCATCGGAAAAATGTAAGTAAAGTTACAAATGCAAGGTGTCCAAATTGTCATAAAAAACTTGAACTTCGAGGACAAGGTGAAGGACAAATTTTTGTATGTAAATGTGGACATCGTGAAAAAATGTCGACATTTAATGAACGACGGAAAAAGAATAAGCATACCAATGTATCTAAAAAAGAGGTATCAAATTATCTAAAAAAACAAAACAAACAAGAGGAACCTATCAACACAGCGTTAGCAGATGCATTAGCAAAATTAAAATTGAACAAGAAATAGAGAATTCAGCTATTCTTTACGATAGTTTAGACTGTAGACAAACTCAATTAGTTTTGAGTTTCCCTACAGTCTTTTTTTATGTGCTATTAAAATTTGAATTTGGATTTCCGTTACAGGTACTCGCTTTCCTCTCTAATCAAAAAATCAACACTATGGATTAAAAAAGTCTTCCTTCCTTCTGGACTATTCTTTAGGGTATTTGTTTTTTTTATGATAGTAGTGGTACTTATGTTTTAAATTGAATTGGTTAGTCTTAAAAAAAAATTTAAATTTTTATTTTAAAGAATGCTAATTAAATACAGGACGATGAACATATAAGAGTGGTATAAACAGATATATACTAATAACTCATCTGCATAAGTCTAATAGTATAATATATAAAATTTTATTTTATAGATGTGTTGAAATAAAATTTCAAATGATGTATTCTTATTAATAGGATTAGTCGGAATATTCAAAATTGTGCTAACCTAAAATTATTTTATTGGGAAAGAGGGGAAGGATGCGGGGAATGAAATTATTATACTTGCTCCTTTCGTTAGTGTTTTTTCAATTGTAACTCTGAGGTTGACAGTAAATTGTAGAAAATAGGAGGTTTGATACAAAAGTATACAAGATATTTAGGAGTAATTAAGAAGAATAATAGGGTTGAGTTAAATTGCGTAAGCAAGATAGCAAAGAGTTGTAATAATTTTGTAATCGTTTTCAAAAGGTGATTTCAAATGTTCATCAATAATAATAATATGGAGGTTTTGTATATGAAAGTAATGCCATTGACAGAGGATATGTTTATAAATGGGAAGGTTGTATCCGCAGAAGATAAAATGAAGTTATATAATCCAGCTCAATTGGATGAAGTTGTGGGTGAAATCACAATGGGTACCAAAGAACATGTCGATCAAGCTGTTGAAGCTGCATATGAAGCTTGGGGAGATTGGTCACAATATGCTCCGGAAAAAAGAGCTAGTTATTTAAAGTCAACAGCTAATTATATTGAACAGAATCTGGAGTCCTTAACGGAGCTATTGGTGTTGGAAAACGGGAAGTTACTTAGTGAAGCTCGATCAGAATTGTTGGCTGCCGCTAATGTATTAAAGTATTATAGCGGCCTGGCAAATGAATTGGACAAAGAAGAAGTCATTGAGAATGAGCAAGGGAAAATGATATTGACG
Organism: Bacillus sp. Marseille-P3661; assembly: GCF_900240995.1. Lineage (NCBI taxonomy): Bacteria > Bacillati > Bacillota > Bacilli > Caryophanales > Bacillaceae > Bacillus > Bacillus sp. Marseille-P3661. The sequence continues at coordinate 2,075,352 of NZ_LT965953.1, read as the reverse complement.
AGACAGCCGATGGGTGTTGTTTCTATAATTGTACCTTGGAATTACCCGGTCTTATTAGGGTTCATGATGGCATCACCTGCATTATTAGCTGGGAATACTGTGGTCTTAAAACCATCTACTTATTCACCTCTAACTCTTACTAGAATTCTGCATCACATGGCAGGAGAATTACCAAAAGGTGCATTAAATGTCGTTTTAGGTTCAGGTTCGAAGGTTGGTTCCGCCATGACTGCTCATGAGAAAGTACGTAAAATTACTTTCACTGGTAGTACGGAAATCGGAAGTGAAATCATTGCCGAAGCAGCTAAGACAATCAAGAACTTTAGTATGGAATTAGGTGGGAATGATGCGGCCATCATACTGAGTGATAAAAATATTGATGATGATTTAATAAATAGAATGATTAAAGGTGTATTTACTTACAGTGGCCAAATTTGTTATGCGATTAAAAGAATCTATGTTAGTAAGGATAACTATGATGAGTTTGTTTCTAAATTTACCGCCGCTGCTGACCGGTTAAGAGTTGGACCGGGACTTAATAGTGAATCTACATTAGGCCCGATCAATAATAAAGCACAACTTGATGTTATCCAGCAATTACTTGAAAAAGTTGAAAAAACTAATGCTAAAGTCACTACAGTAGGGCAATTTGTAGAGGGTGTATCTGCTGATCAAGGTAATTATATTTTACCGAGGGTCATCACAAATGTTACGAACGATGATGATATTGTTAAAAAAGAACAATTTGGACCTATTATCCCTATTGTGCCTTTTGAGACAGAAGAAGAAGCGATTGCCTTTGCGAATGATACTGAATTTGGATTAGGTAATTCGGTCTGGACATCCGATGAAGAAAAAGGTTTTGAGCTAGCTCGAAAACTTCAATCAGGAAGTGTTTTTGTGAATATCCATCAAGTTGGTGCTTCAGCTGTTAATATGCCTTTTGGAGGATTTAAACAAAGTGGTATTGGAAGAGGGCATGGCGTAGAAGGCCTATACGAACATACGGAACTACAAGCTCTTATTCGTCGAACAGATATGTAAGATTATTCTGAGTTCATTATAAGTAGATCTACTCTAGAAAACCGATGACAGATGAGTAATTTGGCTAATTTGGTGGGTTTTGGAAATTGAAATTTATAGAACTCAATAGGTTATGTTGCATTCTAGTTATAAAAAACTGAATATTAAGTATTTTACTGACGCCTACTCAGGCTAATAGAGACTTTGAATTTAAAAAACAAACTTATTCTTTATTAAAAGGATAAAGAAAGGAAGGTTTATGAAAAAAAATTATAAAACAAAAAACCACATGTTCTTAATTGGTATTGTGATGTTGATGTCTTTGGTGCTTTTCGGTTGCGGTAATGGAAATGAAAATGCTAGCACAGCTGAGGGTTCTGAAAATTCCGGTAATGGTGAATCTGAATCAGACACAGTGCAATTATCTGCTGCAATAGCGGGTCAAACTAGTGCTCCGTACATATATACAGGGGCATTAGCGGAAATATTGAGAAAAGAAGGTAATATTGATTTAGAAGTATTTCCCTATTCAGGTGGAATCGGGAATGTTCAATTAATAGAAAATGGAGAAGCTGATTTTGGGATTATGTTTAATGTTTCACAGAACTGGGCTTATAACGGAATAGTGGCTTATGATAAACCATATAAGGATATTCGTGCTTTGGTAGGGACAAATTATAAATCATTTGTAGGAATTGTTGCTAGAAATGAATTTTTAGAAGAGCATAATATCAAATCGTTAGCTGATATTAAGGAAAAAGAGATTCCGGTTAAAATAATCACAAAACCTGAAGGCACGTTGGCTGAGTATATTACTAGATTAGTATTGGAAGCGTACGATTTAGATTACAAGACCATCGAAAGTTATGGTGGTAATGTACAGCTAGCAGCAGATGAAGTAGTTTTATCAACATTCCAAAATAATACTTCGGACATATTTATTTTGGCTCTACCTAGAAATCAAGCTACTTTAACGGAATTAAGTACACAAAATGATGTAACGATATTAAGTATGGAAGATGATAAGCGAGCATATTTAAGCGAAAATTATGGGTTTGTAAAAGATGATGTTCTTGAAGCGGGTAATTATGAAGGTCAAGATGAAGATGTAATCACGAATAGTTTAGGTTTGACTTATATTACACATGCAAGAATGGATGATGATGTAGCCTATGAACTTGCGAAAGCTTTTGTTGAAAATAAAGAAGCTTTAGTCGAAGCACATGCTGCTTTTGCTGAGTTTGATCCTAAAACAGCTGGGCATGCAGATAGCAACGGACATATTCCATTACATCCCGGAGCAGAGCGTTATTATAAAGAAATAGGAGCTTTAGATTAGGGTTCTAGCCATATTAAAATTTTGTTTTTGTCAAAGTAATACAAACATATACTCTATCGATGTGTCGCGTGGTAGATAAAGTCTGTAAAACTACTACGCGTCACATCCTATGCCTCTTAAATTCGGTTAAATTTGACATTTTGGAATTGCGTAGTTCAGATGAGAAATTTAAGAAAGATTTTAGATTGAATAATAAAAGTATTCCTTGTTTTCTTTATATGATGAACAATGGGAATTAATAGTAGTACAAATTAGGGTCATGATTGGAGATATAAAATATTAACGGAGGTAAATATGAAGAAATATATTAATCTCTTTTCAATAATTGCAATAGGATGGGCTCTTTTTCAACTTTATTTAGCAGGTGTAGGCCCGCTTGATGCTCTCCTTCAGAGAGCGATACATACAGGCTTTGCGCTTGCTTTATGCTTCGCAATAATTAGTGAAGCCGAAAAGAAAAAAGGCGTATTAAAATTAGCTGTAGACTACGTATTAGTTTTTTTATCTATTTTAACAACAATATATGTCATTTATGATTACAAGCGGATTGCATCTAGAATGTTTTTTGTCAGTGAATTGCAACCATTAGATTACTTTTTTGGAATTGTATTAGTTCTTTTAGTATTAGAGGCTTCACGAAGAATAGCCGGTTTAGCATTGACCGTGTTAGCTGCTATGTTTTTGATCTACGCCTTTGCAGGTCCGTATATGCCTGGACTTTTAGAGCATAGAGGTTTTTCCTTTAAACAAGTTGTAGATATTATGTTTTTATCTACCGATGGTATTTTAGGGGCACCAGTTGCGGCCTCAGTCAATTTTGTATTTTATTTTGTTTTATTTGCAGTCTTTTTGGAGCAATCTGGTGGAGGGAAATTATTTATCGATATTGCTTTTAAATTAACTGGTAAAGCGAAAGGTGGTCCTGCGAAAGCGGCTGTTCTAGCTAGTGGCGGGATGGGATCTATAAGTGGAAGTGCCGTCGGTAATGTCGTGAGTACGGGTGTATTAACCATTCCTTTAATGCAAAAAGTTGGATTTTCTCCTAAATTTGCGGCATCGGTGGAAGCGCTTGCATCAACTGGAGGGCAGTTATTACCACCGATAATGGGTGCAGCAGCTTTTATAGTGGCGAATACAATTGGTATGCCATATAGCGAATTTATATTAGCCGCCTTAATTCCTGCTATTCTATTTTACGTTGCAGTATTCTCGATGGTTCATATGCAGACCAATAAACTAGGTTTAAAATCCGAGGATTCAGACGTAAAGGCGGAGCGTCTAAAAGACATCATACGTAGACTGCCTCTATTAATACCATTAGTAATCTTAGTCTATTTTATTTTTTCAGGTGCTACATTACAAAAGGCAGCATTTTGGGCGATTATTAGTGTAGTTGTTTTAAGTGCTTTTCGTAAATCAACTAGGTTTAAGATTTCAGACATATTAGATTGTTTTATCAAGGGTGCTCAACAATCTCTTCAGGTGGCGATTCCTTGTGCAGTTGCCGGTATAGTTGTTGGTGTTGTACTCCATACAGGTTTAGGTTTGAAGTTAACAAGTATTATTATGACTTGGTCATTTGGCAATGTATTTCTATCAGTCCTTTTAGTTGCTATCTGCTGTATCATTCTAGGTATGGGAATGCCGACGGTTTCAGCTTATATTATGGCTTCAGTATTATTAGCGACAGCATTATTAGATTTTGGATTTGAACTAATTGCTGTTCATATGTTTTTACTTTATTTCGCTGTTTTTTCAATGATAACACCACCTGTTGCCTTATCCGCCTATGCAGCTGCAAGTATTGCCAAAACGAATGCCCATAAGACTGGAATGTATGCATTTTATCTAGGTATACCTGCGTTCTTAATTGCCTTTGCTTTCCTGTTTAATCCCGCGCTCTTGTTGATCGGTACACCTTTCGAAATAACATCGGCCATTATTATGACATTAATCGGAGTCATTATGTTATCGGCTGCTGTAATAGGGAATTTTATGGGGTCAGTTGACACTCCTGTTCGTATTTTAGCGTTAATAAGTTCAATTAGCTTGGTAATTAATAATAACTTATCCGACATTATCGGCCTTGTATTGGTCGGGATTATCATTATTGTTCAATTAAATACTAAAAGAAAGAATAAATTTGATTATTCGGAAGGGAAACAATCGGCGATCTAATACAACCTTCAAAGCCTTGACAGATTGCATTTTTATACGTTGATAGGTTTTGCGTAAAATTACTATTACGATAACAAATAATTACCAAATATTGGAGGTCTGTATAGTGGATAAATTGCTTACAAACTCTATAAAAATGACAAATACTACTGCTGATGCAATGATTGATGCGTTAATCAATGCTGGGGTTCGTTATATTTTTTCAAATTTAGGAAGCGATCATCCTCCTTTAATAGAGAGCTTAGCAAAAGCTAAATCTCAAAACAAAGAACATCCTAAGATCATTACTTGTCCTCATGAAACAGTTGCGATGTCTGCTGCGCATGCTTATGCACAAATGACCGGTGAGCCACAAGCCGTGTTTGTTCATTTAGATGTAGGGACTCAAAATTTAGGCGGAGCTGTTCATAATGCAGCTCGTGCGAGAGTACCAGTTTTCGTCTTTGCAGGAGCGACTCCGATTACATTGGAAGGCGAGATGCGTGGAAGTCGAAATAGATCCGTTCACTTTTTACAGGATGTTTATGACCAACGTTCAATTGTTCGACCTTATGTCAAATGGGAATATGAGATTCGAACAGGTAAAAATATTCAACAATTAATTTATAGAGCATTGCAATTATCTAAGAGTTCACCGCAAGGACCAGTTTACCTAATGGGTGCTCGAGAAATACTAGAGGAAGAGGTCGGAACATCCAATATTCCTGTAAACGGCTGGGATCCGATAGAAACGCCAGCTTTGTCAAATGATAGTATAGAAGTATTAATGAAGGATATGTTAGCAGCAGAAAATCCTCTTATAATTACTTCGTATCTGGGGAAAAATCAAAAGGCCGTAAAGGAATTATTAAGATTATGTGAGACCTTATCTATTCCTGTAATAGAAGTGGACCCTACCTACGTGAATTTCCCGGCAGATTCACCGCTTCATTTAGGTTATGAATCTGAAAAGGAACTCTTGTCAGAAGCTGATCTTATCATAGTAATAGATTGTGATGTACCATGGGTACCTTCACTAGTTCAACCAAATGAAAACTGTAAGATATACTATGTTGATATGGATCCCCTAAAGGAGGATATTCCTTTATGGTATATACCATCTACTAAGTTTTTTATGGCTGATTCATATACGGCTCTAAGACAATTAAACAGATATTTAGAGACGATCCAAATTGACTTTAATAAATATGAAGAGAGATTTTATAGCATTAGTCAAAAACATAAAAAGCAACGTAATGTGTGGGAATTAGCAGAAACGACTGAAGATGATGGGTATATAACCCCGGAATTTTTGTCAGCATGTATACGTGAAGTGATTGATGATGAAGTTATTATTTTGGATGAAACGGTAACAAATACAACTATCGTGTCCAAACATATTCCGAGAAGAAAGGAAGGTACCTATTTGGCTAGCGGTGGAACATCCTTAGGTTGGAATGGTGGAGCTGCAATTGGTGCTAAATTGGCATGTCCAGATAAAACCATTGTAAGTTTAACGGGAGATGGCAGTTACTATTTTAGTGTTCCATCATCTGTCTATTGGATAGCAAGAAAGTATCAGAAATCTTTCTTAACAGTGATTTATAATAACCAAGGCTGGAATGCCACTAAGCAAAATACAATTAGGATGTATCCAGACGGTGCAGCTTTTCAAAGTAACAATTTTAATGTGGATTTTGCTATGCCTTCCGATTTGGCGGGTATAGCTGGGTCAGCTGGAGGTGCGTTTGCTATTAAAGTTAACGAACCAAATAAAGTTAAAGATGTATTACGTAAAGCATTAGAGGAAGTGGAAAACGGACGTTCTGCAGTTGTCGATGTTCTACTAAGGCCTGTTGCAGAATAAATAGTATACCTTTTTAAAAGGTCATCTTACTTTGTGTTCAATTAACGGATAAGTTAAAGAATTTCCTTACTCTTTCTAAAATGTGCGGTCTCTTAATATTCTATTTCCACATTCGACATTCTAGACAAGTTAGCAGACTAGTTAACAGATTGTATGAGTGGATAAGAAGTATTTATTGGAATAATTGAAATTTTTGAAATAAACTTTTAATTTTAGGTTAAAGAACAAAAAGATCAAAGAGAAACGCTAAAGACTTGCATGGCACGGGATCGAAGATTGAATGAAGGTGAAAAACTTTGTACTAATAGTAAAGCGTACATTTCAAAATAGATTAAGAGGAGGAGTTCTGAAGAATTTTAAACGTTAGGAATCAGAATTAGTTATATATTAACTATTAATCAGGTGTATTTATATCGGAATTATCGAAGTTATTTCGATTATTGCTAATTGTTGAAATAACTTTTCAGAATATATTGAAATTTATTTTTACGTAGTGTATCATAATATTTGGAATATTAAGAACTATTTTGAAAGCATAGCGTGTAAATGCGTAAACCCAAGTGAACATTTTTTTAGTAGGAGGTTATATTATGAGCGAGCAAATTATACGTGATAAGCAAGCAGTAAGTGAAAAAACACAAACTTTGCTAGAGAAAACGAAAGATTTATCTCTAAAAGGTCGTGTTCCAGCAGGTATTTTTAACAATGAAGAGATTTATCAATTAGAAAGAGAACGTATTTTTAGCAGATGCTGGATTTTTTTGGCTCATGAAACAGAGATACCCGAGCCTGGTGATTATGTAGTTCGTGAAATTGCTGATAACTCGATTATTGTTGTTCGTGATGAGAAAGGGCAAATTCGTGCTCATTTAAACGTTTGTCGTCACCGTGGAACGACGGTATGTCATGCAGAAATGGGTAACGCATCACATTTTCGTTGTCCTTATCATGGTTGGACTTATCAAAACAGTGGTAAATTAATTGGTGTGACGGCAATAAAGAAAGCGTTTCCGAAAGATTTTAATAAGGAAGAATTCAATCTTGCATCTATAAGAGTAGATTCATATGAAGGTCTAATCTTTGGGAATCTTGATCCCGAGGCGGAATCACTGGATGAGTACTTAGGGGGATTTCAGTGGTATATGGATTATATATTGAAGACATCCCTTGCAGGTGCAGAGGTCGCAGGTCCTCCTGAGAAATTTGTTATAGATATCGATTGGAAGGTTGGGTCTGAAAATTTCGCTGGAGATGGATACCATACACCAATTGCACACCAGTTTGCATTTGATATGGGATATTTCCCTACATCTACACGGACACACTCAGGAGGTATTTCAGTTCATATTCCAAATAAAGGTCACGGAATAGGTTTTGGAGTAACTCCAGGAATGGATTTTACAGGTTACCAAGAAGGATTTACTGACCAAGTTTCGCAACTATTTGACCCAGATCAAGCTGAAATATTTAGAGAAACTAGAACTGCACTTGGGACAATATTTCCTAACTGTTCAATTTTGAGTACAGCGTTTAGTCTTAAACCTGGTGGAGAGCCTACTAGATTTTGGTCAGTTCGACTTTGGCATCCAATCGGTCCGGGTAAAATTCAATTTATAAATTTGGTATTAGTACCTAAAGATTCTTCAGACGAATATAAAAAACGATCCATTCAAGCATTTCGAACTTCATTTGGTGTTTCGGGAACGTTTGAACAGGATGATATGGAAATTTGGAGAAATCTTACACGCGGGCTGAAAGGTACTGTTGCCCAAGACTTGTTGTTCCCTTACGAAATGGGAATTGATGGGGAACCATTAAAAGATTTTCCGGGACCAGGTGTTGCTAAAGAGCCATATTTTAATGAGACAAATTTCCGAAATCAATGGCATACTTGGGCAAATTATATGCTTAAAGAGTAGTTAAAAAATGATTAAGGAAATTCTTCGAAGGAGGTTTATATTATGAATGCTACGAATGCCGATGTAAATACCAAAATGGAACTTGAGGAATTTTTACTTTATGAGGCAGAATTGCTGGACGATCACTTATATAATCAATGGTTAGATTTGTTTACTGAGGATTGTAAGTATGAAATGCCAATGAATTTAACAAAAATTAAAGGTGACGGTAAGGAACTATCTGACCGATATAAACTTTTAGACGAAACCTATGAAACACTTAAAATTCGAATTGAACGACTTGGAACAGACTTTGCATGGGCTGAAGACCCCCCATCTCGTACCCGTCACTATGTGACTAATGTTCGCGTGAAACCTGGAGATAAAGAGAATGAATTTAAGGTTCGATGTAATCTTCTTGTCTATCGAAATAGAGGCGATTATTCCACTTATGACCTTTTTTCAGCAGACCGTAACGATATCATAAGAAATGTTGATGGGAGCTGGAAGATCGCTTATCGACAAATCGTTTTAGATCAACGAAGTGTAAATAGTCATAACCTATCGATTTTCTTTTAGGAGGGAGGTTACTATGAATCAAAAATCACATGAAATGCAGGCGAATTATTCTGAAGATGTAACCGTAGATAGTGAATTTAAGATTGCAAATGAATTTACAACAGTGATTATCAGAAGGTTGGTTACAAAAAACGGTGTAAGACTTGAGATAGTCTCGCCAAGATTAGGACATTCGATTCGTTTAGATCCACTTGAACTTGAGAGTCTTACCTGGCAGAACGTAGAGACTTTTTCAAAGTTTCTTGAATTGCCATTTGGTCCTCAAGATTAGGGTAACGATGAAATAACATATCTCTTTTTAAAGCGGTTTTTAAATGAGAAACATGAAATGTAAGTTTAGACTTTTAGATAGATAAAGAACTAGGATACGGACAGGATTGCAATTTATGAAATCCATTGATAGACGGTTCAGTCATCCTAGTTTATTTTTATAGTCATACTTATCTACTAGCAATACATCACAGACTTATTAATAATGATAGAGTTGTTAGATAGACTATAAAATTTAACTGTTAGTGATGTAACAAAACTAATATAATACCCCGCTTAGGAGTTAGTAGCAAAAGTTGACATCAACGCACTTTAGCTCCTAGGTTTCTCTTGTTTAAACCTGACTATAGGTATAGTGATACTAGAATTTTTCTGTGAATATATCACTGACAAATGATGATTAACCTCTAGCCTTTCGATCTATAAAAGAATAGAAAGGTGAAAAACTTTCGTGCAGCTAAATGTTATGTTTACTTATGAAATTTAAGATTAATAAATTGTTAGAAGGAGAGAGCAGCTATGGGAAATAATCTTACTTTTAATTATACATGTCCAACAGATATACATTTCGGTCCTGGCGTAATAAAAGAAATAGTGGATATTATAGAACAACAACAACCGAAACACTTATTAATTGTTTGTGATGAAGGTGTTTCCAAAGCAGGCATCTTAGATAAGGTAATAGATCAAATTGCAACAGTTGAAATCAGCTATACAGTTTTTTCGGATGTGGAGGCGAATCCATCTGTCGAGACCGTTAATGCCGGAAGACAACTCTTTGAGGAAAGCGGTGCAGATTTTATTATAGCTGTTGGCGGTGGTAGCCCTATGGATGTTGGTAAGGCTATTGCGATATTAGCAACAAATGGTGGAGGAATTATAGATTATGAGGGCTTGAATAAGGTCTCGATTCCAGCTGCTCCATTAATAGCAATTCCGACTACGTCAGGTACAGCAAGTGAAGTGACGGCGTTTACTATCATAACCGATTTAAAAAGAATGTATAAAGCTTCAATTGGCGGCCAGTACGTCGCACCAAAATGGGCAATTGTAGATCCGTTGTTAACCGTATCACTTCCTCCAATGCTTACAGCTTCTACTGGAATGGATGCACTAGTTCATGCAATCGAATCATATGTCTCTCGTTGGGCGAATCCGATAAGTGATGTACTTGCGTTAGAGGCGATTCGTAAGATTTCGTACAGCCTACGGGATGCGGTATACAATGGTAATAATGTGGAGGCACGTTCGGATATGATGCTCGGCTCGATGTTAGCAGGGATGGCATTTACTCATACAAGGTTGGGAAATGTCCATGCGATGAGCCATCCTTTAAGTGCTCATTTTAATGTACCACACGGTATTGCTAATTCAATACTTTTACCTCATGTTATGGAATTTAATCGTGTGGCTGCCTTGAAAAAATTTAAGGAAATTGCAATTGCTATGGGAGAAGAAAATCTCACTCAAGCTTCAGATGAAGTTGGAGCCCGCAAGGCTGTAGAAGCAGTGCGTAGTTTATCTAAGGATATCGGTATTCCTGAAACATTTAAAGATTTTGGTGTCAAAGAGGAATTACTACCTGAATTAGTAGCAGGTGCCCTGCTAAGTGGTAATGTACTAGTTAATCCACGTTCTACTGACGCTAAAGATGTGGAAACGATATATCGTCTTGCTTTTTAGGGTAACGAATTAGTTAATAATGCAAAAATAATTGATCTTGTTAAATGAATTGAAAACAGAATTTTCCGAAGAGTCTAAATTATTTAAGTTTAAAGAGGAGGCACCAGAAATGAAGTGTAAATCACTACGTTCGTGGTTAGGTCATTTAAAGGATCAAAATGAACTGGTTATCGTTGATCGGAAAGTTTCTCTTGATTATGAAATTGCGGGAATCGCAAAAAAATTAAATGGGCAGAAAGCCGTCTATTTTTCTCAAGTTGAGGATTATGAAATTCCTGTAGTAGCAGGAACTGCAGCTAATCGTAAACAATACGCGGATGCCCTGGGAACGAGTGAAGAGGGACTTATTGATAAGTTTTTAGAGGCAATTGACAATCCATTACCATGTAGTGAAGTCTCAGGAGAACAGGCTCCTGTACAGGAGCAAGTTATTCATGGAGAGGACGTTGACTTGTTGAAGCTGTTTCCAATACCTGTACACCATGAAAAGGATTCAGGCAATTATATTTCTGCAGGACTGGCTATTGTTCGGGATCCTGAAACAGGTAAACAAAATGTCTCTGTCCATCGCCTGCAGATCTCAGGAAAAAATCGCCTAGGTGCTTATATTCTTCCTAGACATACGTTTAATTTCTTTAAAAAAATGGAGGAACAAGGTAAACCTCTTGAAATAGCAATCGTCATTGGAGTTGACCCAGTAACGATGCTTGCTTCCCAAGCTATCGCTCCATTAGGGCAGGATGAAATGGAGATTGCTGGGGCCTTAAAAGGAGAGCCTGTTCCTGTGGTTCGTTGTAAAACGATCGACGTTATGGTACCAGCTCATGCGGAAATTGTCTTAGAAGGTAAAATCTTGCCTAATATTAGAGAGCCTGAGGGGCCTTTTGGTGAATTCCCCAAATTGTATGGACCAAAAAGTGATAAAGAAGTCGTGGTTATTGATTGCGTAACACATAGAAAAGATCCAATTTTCCAAACTATTCTACCTGCAAGCGATGAACATCTTTTGGTTGGAGGTATTCCACGTGAAGCAAGTCTGTTACGTTCAATCCGCAATACCGTTCCAACTGTTCGTGGTGTTCATTTAACTTTGGGAGGAACGTGTCGCTATCAACTAGTTGTTTCAATGAAGAAAAGAAACGAGGGTGAACCAAAAAATGTTATATTTGCGGCCTTCGCTGGACACTACGATGTAAAACACGTCTTTGTTGTTGATGAAGAAATCGATATTTTTAATGCAGAAGAGGTGGAATGGGCATTTGCCACTAGATTCCAAGCTGAAAGGGATCTGGTTGCTGTTCATGGTGCCCAGGGTTCTAAACTTGATCCATCAACAGATGATGGGGTGGGCTCCAAACTTGGCTTTGATTGTACTGTACCGTTGAATAGTCAACCAATGGAGTACGAACGCATTCGTATACCTGGTCTTGAACAAATCAACATAGAAGATTATATATTAAAAGTTGAAACTTCAAAGGAAAATAAAAACCACTTTAAAGAGGAAGTAAGTTAAATTAAATCTAAGAATAAACGAACAGCACGCTTGCTTAAACATTATTAGTGAAAATAAAAAATTACAGAAAAAGAGGGGTAAGATGAAAAAATGGATAAATAGTTTGATGTTATTATTACTAGTCGGTATTGCTATCTTAGGAGGGTGCTCACAGCAAACTAAACAATCGGTTAGCAGTTCTAATGATACATCTAATGAATCCTCTTCAGCAACGGATGGAAAGGTTGCGCTAAGTTTTGCAACAATGTCTGAAGGTAGTGCGGTGTATGTTTATGGTGCAACAATGTCGCAGATATTGATGAACAATGTAGAACAAATTGAACGAGTAGATGTATTGCCTTATAACGGTGGGTTTGGAAATGTAACCCTTTTGGATACTGGTAAGGCAGACCTTGGCATTACATTCGATTTAAATAATTTCTGGGCTAGAACAGGAACGGGTCCAAGTGAGAAAGAATATGACAATTTACGGGTATTACTCGGTGCTCTTGATCAATATTATGTTGGTGTTTTGATGACAAATGAGTTCATGGAAGAGTATGGAATAGATTCTATTGCTGATATTAAAGAGAAAAAGATTCCTGCACGTCTTCTCACATTAGGTAAAGGTAGTCAAGGTGAAGTTGCTGCACAGCAAGTCTTAGAAGCTTATGGTTTGAGCTATGAAGAGCTTGAAGGCTATGGCGGTTCAGTAGAGCATACTTCGTTTGATGTCGTAAAGACTAACATTCAAGACGGTAGAACTGATATGTTTATTCAAGTTATGACCAATGGACATCCAGCATTTACTGAAATTGCATTGCAAAATCCGGTAACATTTATGGGGATTGAAGATGAGTATGTAGAAAAGTTAGCAGAGTTTGGATACAGTAGAGCGACATTGCCTGCAGGTGTTTTTAACGGACAAGATGAAGAAGTTCCTTCAGTGGGATTACGCTCAACCGTTACAACAACTACTGATCTTCCTGAAGAGATAGCTTATCAGTTCACAAAAACATTGATAGAACATCAAGAAGATCTTGCTACAGGTCATAAAGGTTTAGAGGATTTTGAACCACAGGTTGGAATTACAGAGTCAGCAACAGGTGGTGTAGAGATACATCCAGGTGCATTAAGATACTATAAAGAAGTAGGTTGGATTAAATAATTTTGCAATAAGATAAAGTTTTCATTAAATGACTGACAATTTAGCTTCCTCTCTATATCATATAGGTGGTCAATACAGTTTATAAGTTTTATAGGTAGTAGAGGGTAAAATAGCATCTACTTGCCTAGTAATCTATGGCGAACTATTAATAATGCCCGAGTTAATTACTTGTAAAAGCGACCATGACAATATCTTCGATGTCATTTCCTATACTAATGAGAGGAACTTTTTTATATAAAGGTCATTTGGAAGACACTTGTATTGGAGACAAGGAAAAAATAGTGTTGTGATTAATGAAGGAGGAATTTAGGAGTGTCACGATTTTTTAATGTAACAGCAATCATTGCAATTACCTGGTCTCTATTTCACTTGTATACAGCGGCCTTTGGTGCATTTCCATCTATTGCTCAACGAGCTATACATGTTGCTTTTGCACTATCCTTAGCATTTGCAATGACCAGGTTATCAAAGAAAAAATTAAATAAACTATACGTCCTATATGATGCGGTCTTGATTATTCTACCGCTTATTATAGGAGCGTATGTTGTTTACCATGTAGATCGCTTTAGTTCACGTATGTGGTATGTCGATCAAGTGGCAGGTTTTGATCTGTGGTTTGGAGTGATTTTTAGCTTACTTACTCTAGAGGCATCAAGAAGAATTATTGGGAACGTTATGACGCTATTGGCAGTTATCTTCATTGGATACGGCTTTGCTGGCCCGTACCTATCAGGGTTGATTTCGCATAGAGGTTTGGATCTTCCTAATTTAGTTGATTTAATGTTTATGCAAACGAATGGAATATTTGGTGTTCCAATTGGAGTGGCCGCAAGCTATGTATTCTATTTCATTCTTTTCGGCTCTTTCTTAAATGTATCTGGAGGGGGAAAGCTGTTTATTGATATCGCCTTCAAATTAACGTCTAAATCTCGCGGAGGTCCTGCTAAAGCAGCAATTGTCTCAAGTGGTTTAATGGGGAGTATTAGCGGTAGTGCAGTCGCAAATGTTGTAAGCACAGGGATTTTTACAATACCGTTAATGAAAAAAGTTGGATATTCCTCAAAAGATGCTGCTGCAATCGAATCTGCTGCTTCTACAGGTGGGCAATTAATGCCACCAATTATGGGTGCCGCAGCGTTCGTTATGGCCGAAATGCTAGGAATTCCTTATACTGAAATTATTTTGGCGGCATTAATCCCAGCACTCCTTTATTATATTTCACTTATGATGATTGTCCATCTTAAGGCAATAAAAGAAAAATTGGGAGATACGGACCAAGAAATTCTTCAAAAGCAAGAAAAAGTAATGAAAAAAATCCACCTATTATTACCACTAGTAGTGTTGATTTTATGTATTTTTAAAGGCTTTACTTTACAATCAGCCGCTTTTTGGGCAATTGTGGCAGTCTTGCTTGTAAGTTTCTTGAGAAAAGATACTCGTATGGGATTAAAAGATTTCTTTGAATCACTTGAAGATGGAGCTAAGCAAGCTGTACAGGTTACACTTCCTTGTGCTGTAGCTGGGATAATCGTGGGTATAATTAGCTTTTCGGGATTAGGATTGAAGTTTACAACTCTAATTATAAATTGGTCATTTGGGATTTTTTTCCTCACCTTAATTTTGGTTGCATTAGGTTGTATTATTCTCGGAATGGGGATGCCGACAACATCCGCGTATATATTAGCTGCTACATTAATGGCACCAGCATTGACGAAATTAGAAGTTGAGCCATTAGCTGCGCATATGTTCGTTCTTTATTTCGCCGTTATATCTATGATCACACCTCCAATTGCGCTAGCCGCCTACAGTGCTGCAGGAATTTCCGGTTCTAAAATGGGTGAAACCGGCGTGCGGGCTCTTATAATTAGTTTATCAGCATTTTTAATTCCTTTTACCTTTGTATTTAATCCTGCATTACTTTTAATAGGAGAGGTTTCAGAAATAATCTGGGTGACGACCACAACACTCTTTGGAATTTACGCAATGTCTGTTTCGGTGGTTGGATATCTTTATAGTAATTTGATTATGTTATTGCGAGGTATAATATTTATACTAGCTGTAATGATGATTATTCCTAATTTAATGACAAGTATAATAGGATTGCTAATATTCTCAATCATATTCCTATTTCAACGCTATAAATTTAATGAACAATTAACGCCTAACATTCCAACTAACACATAAAAGAAATGTTTGTAAATTAGAAAAATTGCACTTCCTCAAGCAAAGGCTGTGTTAAATCAACATTCGCGTTAAACAAGCCAAAGCAAAAAGAGAGTCACCTCCACTAGGGGATTTGGCTCTCTGATTTAAGTAAAAGCCCTTTTTTGTTTAATTAGGGTCTCTTTTTGATTTTAAGGCTTCTCTTACTTTTTTAATATTTGGCAAGGCGTACCTTCCCATTGTTGTAGCAACTCCTAGAAATAAAAGGTCTACTATATACATTAAACTCATTCTAGAGGTAAGAGGTTCCCCTTGAAATACAATTTCTTTTGATGCGGTACAAAGTGATACGTCTGCAAGACGAACAATAGGTGAATTTTTTCGTGTAGTCAAACCTATAGTAGCTGCACCAGACTCACGAGCAAGTGAAAGGGAGTCTAACACTTCTGAATTTGCACCAGTATGACTGATGCCTATAGCTAAATCATCTCTTGTAGCAACTGCGCTTGATACTACCTGGAGGAAGGAATCATTTTGAACAATACATCGAACCCCTAATTTCGTTAAGTTATAACTTAAGTCAACTCCTGTGGAATAATTAGTTCCCTGTGCAAATATATAAACAAATCTTGCATTGTTAATAAGACGAATGGCTTTTTCTATCGCTTCAAAATCTAACGACTCCCATGATTGTTGAAGAGTATTTACATTTGCATGATAAGATTTTTCAGCAATTGAAGCAAGGGTGTCAGTTATTTCAATTTCTTCATCTAGATTATTAGTTGTATCACCAAGATCGTACGCAAGATTAATTTGTAAATCGCGAAAGCCTTTATAACCTAAACGCTGAGACAAACGTACTACCGCTGAATCACTAGTATTCGATTTTTGGGCGATCTTACTTACATTTGCGTTAACAGTGAATTCTGGGGAATTTACAATAATATCAGCCACATCTTTTAATGCCCCATTAAGTTGAGGATAAATATTTTCAATACGCTTTACTACTCCCGGTAATCTTCCTTTTCTCAAATAACACATCTCCTCTTTTACAAATTATTGAAAGAACATATGAACAGAGGATACTCATCTTTTCAATGTATCTACATTAACTATGTTAACGATTACAATTTTATCATGAATCTGGAAAGCAGTGAATCTTTATTTCATAAAGTTCATAGAACGAGCTAATCGCACATTAAAATTCTTGATAAACTCTGCATTCCCAGTAGGAAAAGATTAGGTTTTTACAAATTTCAAAATTGCTTTTCTAATACTTGTTGAAATTTAATTTCATATGTTGCATCTTAATATTTTGTAAACTTTATAATATCCTAACTTCAAAATCAGTTATGGAAGGATTACGGTTGGAGGTTGCTTAAGCATAATGAATTGCAAGCTTAAAACTTATCACCCTGAAAGATAATTTTATATCACACAAAATAAAAGTAGATACCCCTTGAGCATTATTTGGGGGTAGCCTACTATTGAAAAAAACTTGTTTTACATCCCATATTACATAACCAAACGAGGTGTAAATTAATCAAATGTTAAATTTGTTGCAAACACATTACAGCCTGTTAAGGCTCAATTAGTTCAATGCCTTTGGTTATATCTTTAGGTAAAACCCATGCTGACGGAATTTCCCCACTTTATTTTAGGTATTCTACGAGGTTTTTAGATAAATCATGTGAATTCTTCTAAAAAAAGGGAGGGATTTTAAGTAGTCAAAACTACTACCACCTAAAAAAAGTCTAATAAATCAGTATGAAAATCTATTAAAAAAAACTTTTATATTTTGTGCTTTAGCGTTTTTAAAACTTTTTAATTATTTCTAGCTTTTCTAGTTTCATATTGTAAAGAGGTTTTTGGATCGCGCTTGCTTTCTAATGCATCTTTTACGGATTGAAGATTTATTAATGAAGATTTCCCCATTTTTGAAGCTAAACCAAGGAAGAAAATATCAACTAAATACATCATACTCACTCTTGAAGTCAGCGGTTCTCCTTGAAAGACTATTTCTTTATTTGCCGTACATAGCGAAAAGTCAACTATTTGTGAAATTGGTGAATTTACTCTAGTTGTTAGTCCGATAGTAGTGGCTCCATTTTGTCGTGTAATAGCAAGTGCTTCGATTAAATCTCTATTTGCACCAGTATGGCTTATTCCAATGACAACATCGCGTGGATTTGATATAGCACCTGCGACTGCTTGCATATATGAATCATTATATACGTAACATAATGTGCCTAATTTCATTAAATTATAGGATAGATCAATACCAGTAGAATAATTTGTTCCCTGTGCAAATATATGAATAGCTCGCGCTTGTTGTAATATTTGAATGATTTTTTCAAGAGTGTCAAGATTAAGTATTTCCTGTGATTCTGCCAATGCATGAATGTTAGCATTAGATGCAATATTTACAATTGTGTCTAAGCTTTCTGAAATACCAATTTCTTCATCCATATAAGTGCTATTATCTCCTAGTTCATACGCAAGGCTTATTTGAAGATCTCTAAAACCTTTATAACCTAGTTTTTGAGAAAGACGTACTACCGCTGAATCACTTGTATTTGATCTGTTTGCAAGTTTTTTAATATTTTCACGAACTATTAACTCAGGATTATCTAATATAGCGGTAGCAACATTTTTTAATGCACCGGTTAAAGTAGGATATATCTCTTCTAAGCACATTAAAACTCCATGGGTATTATTGCCTTCCATTCTTTTTCCTCCTATTATCTTTTCTTATATTTTACCATTAATACACAGTGCTGAAAACGATTTCTAAAATAAAATTTCAATATTAGTTATTTATACTTATTTTTTGGTGTAATTTTAATGTTTTTCAAAAAAACATTGAAAATAAATTTTATTGATTGTATAATTAAGAAAAATCTAAATAATCTAAAAAAATCAGGAGGTACGATAATGTTATATGAATTAAGAGAGTATGTGGCAAGTGAAAATAAAGTAGAGGCATTACATAATCGATTTAAATCACATGTACTGCAATTATTTGAAAAACACAATATTGAAGTGAAAGGTTTTTGGACGGATCACGAAGATCCTATGAAATTGATTTATTTATGTCAGTTTAATAGTTTAGAAGAGCAAAAAAAGGCTTGGGCGGCATTCGGTAGTGACCCAGAATGGAAACGGGTAAAACAAAAAAGTGAAGTTAATGGTGCACTAACATCAAGCCTAAAAAGTGTACTGTTAGAACCAGTTGATTATACGAAACAACCATAATGTAAAAAATAAAATCTGGAGTGGATGAAAAATGAAAGCGGTCCAATTTGATTATTTTCGTGCAGAAACTATGGATGAAGCTCTGACTCTACTTGAATCCTTTAAAGAAGATGCAAAAGTCCTATGTGGTGGGCAAAGTCTTATCCCAGTACTAAATATGCGGCTAGCTAGGCCTAAAGTTGTGGTTGATATTAATAAGATTAAAGAATTAAATGAACTAGGTACCGAAGGAAAGTATGTGAAAATTGGTGCTGTTATAAGACATAATGAGGTCGAACATTCATCGTTAGTTAAGGAGCAGCTACCTTTGTTGGCTAAAGCACTTCCTCATATAGGACATTCTCAAATAAGAAATAGAGGTACATTAGTTGGAAGTATTGTTCATGCAGATCCATCAGCAGAGGTACCATTAATATCACTTCTATTAGATGCCCATTTGGAAGTAAGAAGTAAAGACAACCAAAGAATGATACCTATATCGGAGTTTTATTACGGATATATGATGACAGATTTACAACCAGACGAAATTGTAACATCAGTTAAATTTCCGATTACTAGTCCCCCGAAAGGTGGAAAGAGAGGCACTGAATTTGTCGAAGTTGCTAGAAGGGAGGGTGACTTTGCACTTGTCGAAGCGGCTTGTCAAATCGATATTGACGAAAACGGCAAAATTTTCGATGTTCGTCTGGGTCTTGGTGGGGTTGGTCCTGCACCAATTAAACTTGAAGAGGTTGAGGATTTTCTAAAAGGAAAAGAACCGACAAATGATTTGTTTGAAAGCGTTTCACAAATGATTACAGACTACTTAGAACCTGATGAGGATCCATTTGTACCAGAAGAATACAGAAAAAGTGTTGCCAAACGATTTATTTTTAAGGTTTTGGATGGTGCATTAAAGGATGCCTTGCAAATAAAGGAGGAAAGTTCACGATGAGTAAACACTATATACACGTTGAGATTAACGGAAAAGAATACAATAGTGAAGTTGATTGTCGAATGCACTTGGCTGATTTTTTAAGAGAAGATTTAAATTTAACAGGTACTCATTTAGGATGTGAGCATGGTGTTTGTGGAGCGTGTACTGTTTTATTAGATGGTAAACCTATCCGTTCTTGTACAATGCTCGCAGTTCAGGCTGATGGCCAGAAGTTGAAAACAGTGGAAGGGCTTTCTTGCCGAAATATGGAGACTGGCAAACAAGAACTCTCCAATGTTCAAAAAGCATTCTGGGAATGTCATGGACTACAATGTGGATTTTGTACACCGGGAATGTTGCTTACTTCACAGGCATTATTGGAAGAGAATCCTGAACCAAATGAACAGGAGATCAGAGAAGCACTTTCTGGAAACATTTGTCGTTGCACGGGTTATGTTCAAATTGTGGACTCTGTAAAACTAGCAGCAGAATTAAATAGAAAATCTTCATTAGAAATAGATAGTCCATCTGATAAAAATCGTGACCTTGTGAAAGAGGAGGTGTAACAATGGTCAAAAGCGATGTAAACCCACAAAGAGAATTTAAATGGATAGGAAAAAAGAATCCACCAGTAGAGGATTATAAATTTGTTCTTGGTCAAGGAACTTACGTAGGAGATATTAAAGTTGAGGGCATGCAACATGTAGGATTGATTACAAGCCCCTATGCACATGCAAAAATCGTTTCAATCGATACCAGTGAAGCATTAAAATTACCAGGTGTTACGGCAGTTATTACTGGGAAAGAGCTTGCGGAACATGTACAGCCATTAAAACAATATTTAGATATTCCTGGAGTAAAGTGGTATCCTTTAGCCGTCGATTATGCAAGGTATGCAGGTGAATGGGTTGTTGCTGTCTTAGCAGAAAGTAGATTCATTGCTGAAGACGCTGCAGAACTGGTGAAAATTAAATATGAACCATTACCTTTTGTAGTGGATCCAGAAGAAGCGATGAAAGAAGATGCTCCACCAGTACATCCAGAACACCCGAATAATGTTATGTGGCAAAGAAAGTTTGTATGGGGTGACGTTGAAAAAGACTTTGCGGAGTCATTTGATAGTATTGAGTTTAGATGCCGTTGGAACCGAAATTCAACTGTTCCTCTTGAAACCTTTGGGGTTATTACGAAATGGGATGAAGGCCGTCAAATTTTGGATGTATGGGCATCAATTCAAATGCCACAGTACGCTGAACAAATTGCTGCAGCACTTCAAATCCCGTTAAATAATGTAAGGGTCCATTATGATGTGGATGTTGGTGGCAGTTATGGTGTAAAAAGAGGAATAAAGCACTCTGTATTGGTTGCTTATATCTCTCGCCAATATGGTGTACCTACAAAATTAATTGAAGACCGTCTTGAAAATATGAGGGGAAGCGATATGCATGGTCCTGATCGAATTTTTGATGTTCAGGCAGCCTTTACTAAAGAAGGAGAAATTAAGAGCTTGAAAATTAGAACGATTGATGATGAAGGTGCATACCCTGGTCGTTCACCACTTCAAATGGGGAAACCAATTGGAGCCATAGTCGGAGCTTATAAAATTAAGAGTGTTGAGTATGAGGGTATTGCAGTTACAACAAATAAGACTGGTCAGGTAGCGGTAAGAGGATTTGGTCAATCACCAACAAACTATGCAATTGAATTAGCAGTGAATAAAGTTGCTAAGAAACTGAAGATGTCTCCGGTTGAAATAAGAGAGAAAAATTTCATTCAACACGAAGAATTTCCATATGAGATTCCAAGTGGAACTACATATGATAGTGGGAATTATCCGGTTGTTTTACAAAAGGCATTAAATCTAGCAAACTATCAAGAATTACTAAAATGGCAAGCAGAAGAACGTAAAAAAGGTAGAATCATTGGGATTGGTGTTGGAACATGTATGGAACCAGGTGGTGGAAACGCTTTGTTTGAACCATTGCTAAATCCCAAAAATGATAAGACTACATTCCCAGAGGGATGTCAGGTAAAGGTTGATAATACTGGAAAGGTAACAGCAAATATTGCGTTCTCATCCTCAGGTCAAGGGCATCAAACATTGGTTTCAACGATCCTAGCAGAAGAGTTTGATATTGATCGCGATGATATTAGAGTAGTTTATAGTGACTCACTATCAGCTTTACCATCCCAATCACCTGTAGCAAGTCGTATGGCAATTGTTCTTGGCGGTGCTACTTCTGGGGCAGCTAAAAAAATTAAAGCAAAAATGATGAAAATTGCAGCACATAATTTAGAAGAGTCTGAAGAAAATCTATACTGGGATGGATCAACAATAAAAGTAAAGAATACTGAGGATAAACAACTTACATGGGATGAAATTGTGCGTATTGCTCATATTACGTACCATAAAATGCCAGAAGATATGGAACCAGGACTTCAAGCGCAATTTGTATTAGAAGTACCAACTGGAGGTACGCTTCCAACTCCAGATGGTAAAGTTCAGATGTATCCTTGTTATTCATTCTCAGCCCATATTCCGGTTGTTGAGATTGACCGAGATACAGGAAAGATTCAGTTCCTAAAGTATTATATTGCTGATGACTGCGGAACCGTAATTAACCCAGATATTGTTAAAGGAATGGTTGTCGGTGGTGTTGCGCATGGTATTGGGGCTGCTTTATATGAACAATTTTCATATGACGAGAATGGGCAGATGATCTCACAAACCTTTATGGACTACTTATTACCGTCGACTATGGAGGTACCGCACATAGAGATTGTTAAACATTGTACACCGTCTCCGTTAACTTCAATGGGTCAAAAGGGTGTAGGTGAAGGCGGGTATATGAGTGCTCCGGCAGCAATAATAGGTGCAGTTAACGATGCTTTAGCTCCGTATGATATTGAAATAACGAGTGTTCCGGTAACACCAATGGATGTTTTATCTAAAATTAATTCAGTTAAGGAGGTTGTATAAAAGAATGGTTCTGAAAATTCCCGCTATTAAAAAATTATCAACTGTTCTATTGATGATTGCGATGTTAATTGTCTCTACAGCGTGTTCTTCAAGTACAGTTTCTGAATCAGGAAGTTCGAATTCTGGTAGTTCAGGTTCGGCAGATTCAAATTCAGAACCTTCGGAAAGTGGTAGTGAAGGAGTCCAAGAAATTGAAATGGTTACATTTAGTCCGCCGTCTCTTGGAGCTTTTTTAACGCCAATTATTGAAGAAAAACAATTCGATATTGAAAATGGTATCGATGTTAAGTTTGTTGAGAGACCGCCAAGTGCTTATAATTCAGAATTTGCAAGCGGTCAATATAAGGTAGGAGGAAGTGCAGCCCTTTTATCGGAAGCGCTTCGAATGGACCGCGGAGTAAAAGTTACGTATCTTTTTAACTTATTTGACTTTTGGGGAACGGTAATCACTGCAGATGAAAGTATAACAACATTAAAAGACTTAGAAGGAAAAGATATGGCTGCTGCAAAGAGTACAACGAATTTTGCTATGTTCCAATATTTTGCACAAAAATCTGATGCAGATGTAAGCACTATGAATGTGTTGAATGCTGAGACTTCCGCACTTGTTACCTATGCTGAGGCTGATCGAGCAGATGCAGTTCAATTATGGGAACCTGCTTATTCTATCTTAATGGATAAAAGTCCTGAAAAATATCACCAAGTTGATTTCGGTCTAGAAAAATGGGAGGAATATACAGGTGCAACAAGCATTCCATATTTAGGAATCGCAGCCCACCAAGATTGGGCGGAGGAAAATAAAGAACTAATCCCAAAATTGTATCAAAGTTTTTCGGATGCAGCTAGTTGGGTTCAAGCAAACTCCAAAGAAGCATCAGAAATCATTGCGGCTACCATACCGGGTGGAGAAGCAGAAATTATTCAAAAATTAATAGAAAACAATGACTTGTTAGGGTTAAATGTACAACCTGCGATTGATTTAAAAGATGATATAAAAGCTGTATTTAAAGCAGGTTTAGAAATTAATTACCTTGAGAAAATGCCAGATGATTCGGTAATTTATAGTGAAAAATTAAAGTAAATAGATATGAATAATCAGGTAAAGAGGTGGCTTAATGGTTAAAGGTCTCAATTACAAAGGAATGTTAGCTGGAGTAGTTCTTATTGTTATTTGGCAAATAGTTTCACTATTCACACCTTCTTATTTGTTCCCTCCTATCCAAGCGATAGGAGCGGATTTCTTTGGAATAATAACGGATTGGTCTATTACTGTTCATGCGTTGACCACTATTGGAAGAATTCTATTAGGTCTTGTTTTTGCTTTTCTAGTTGGCTCTCTTTTAGGTATTGTGATGGGAATGAACAATTCTCTTAATGATACAATACGACCTTTACTCAGTTTTATACAAGGTGTTCCGGCTTTATCATGGGTTGTAATTGCTGTTATTTGGTTTCAACAAGTAGAATTAAGAATCTTCTTTATCATTTTAATAACGGCATTACCAAATTTTGCATTCCAAGCCTATGATTCATATAATTCAATTTCAAAAGATTTGCGGGAAATGCTGCTCGTTTTTAGACCAAAGAAAAGTCAGTTATTTAAGATGCTAATCATTCCTTCGATTACGCCGGACTTATTTACAGCGTGGAAAGTTAACTTGGGAAACTCCACGCGGGTGGCCATAGTTGCTGAATTAGTTGGGGCAACAGTAGGTGTGGGTTTTCAATTGTCATCAGCACAAAGTCTTTTTAATATGTCAATGGCCATCGCCTGGACACTAGTGTTAGTTGTATTTGTAATTATTTTCCAAATGCTGCTTGCGAAATCAGAGAAAAAACTACTTTCATGGCGGCCAAAGGCAGAAAGATAGGAGGGAAGATGGTGGAATACTCAGTTATTTTTGATAAAGTTACAAAAGAATTTTCACCGAATAATTTTGGTGTTTTGGATTTGGATTTTAAGATTAAGACTGGAGAAATGGTGGCGATAGTTGGTCAAACAGGTTGTGGGAAATCAACTGCTTTTAATCTTTTAGTTGGTTTAACCCAGCCCACCAAAGGAAATGTTTTGGTTGATGGATTAGATCCTTACAAAGCATTTGAAGATTTTAGGGGGAAAATAGGTATCGTATTCCAAAATGACCGATTATTACCTTGGAGAACGGCAATAGAAAATGCGGCTATTGGCTTAGAGGTGAAGGGTATACCAGAAGAGAATCGACTTCAAATTGCGAGAGAATGGTTACAAAAACTTGGATTGTCTGGTTGGGAAAATAAGTATCCCCACGAATTATCGGGTGGGATGAAACAAAGGGTTTCTATAGCAAGGGCATTTTCGATGGACCCTAATATAATTCTTTGTGACGAATCTTTTAGCGCATTAGATGAAATAACAGCAATGAAATTAAGAAAACAATTCGTAGATTTAGTGAGAGAGAATAATAAAACAGGCATATTTATAACACACTCAATTGGTGAGGCAATTGAAATGGCGGATAGAATCCTAATATTTAGAAAGCCTGGACATGTAGCAGAACAAATCCAAGTTCCTAGAGAATTGGATATAAAAACAATTGAAAAGGTCAAGAAAGATATTTTAAAAGAATTAGATATCGCATAAAAGGAGAGAGAAAAATGAAAGCAATTGATATCCATGCGCATTATTTACCAGAACTATTAGTTAGTAAGGTGAAAGAAAATCAAAGTCGTTTTCCATTTGTTCAAGTTGAAGATATTCCAGAAGGAACTGTACGATTTAAAGTTGGTGACGGGAAATGGACTAGGCCTGTCCATCCTAATTTAATGAATTTAACGAACAGAAAGAATTCATTACGAGAAAATAATATTGATTTACAAATAAATGCTGGGTGGCTAGATATATTTGGCTATAATCTAAGTCCAAATCAAGGTGCCGAATGGAGTCGGTTTTTAAATGAAGTTCTTATTGAGGCTCTTGATAAAGAAGGAGAGAATTTGTTTTTACCTCTTGCAACAGTGCCGCTACAAGATGGAGAGCTGGCTGCAGTAGAATTAGAGAAATCAATAAAGGAAGGACATCTTGGAGCAATGATTGGCAGTTGGATTGACCTAGGAGAGGGGCAGGAGCCACTTGATCTTGATCACCCATCATTAGATCCTTTTTGGGAAAAAGCCTCTCAACTTGAGGTTCCAATCTTTCTACATCCTGTTTTTGCAGGTGAAGATCCAAGAACAAAACCATTAGGAATGGTAAATACAGTTGCTAGACCTAATGAAACGACAGTAGCTTTATCAAGAATACTTTATTCTGGTATACCTCAAAGATTCCCAGGGCTAAAGTTGGTCGTTTCACATGGTGGTGGTACATTACCTTTTATTTTAGGTCGATTACAAAGAAATTATGAATTTATGGCACTGAAAGAAGAAAATATTTATAACCCGACAGAAGGATTTAAAAAATTATATTTTGATACAGTAGTGTTTGAACCTCAAGCTTTAAAGTTCTTAATGAGTATGGTAGATGAAGATAAAATCATGTTAGGTTCAGATGATCCATTCCCAATTCGCGATCCTAGACCGAGAAATGTAATTGAAGCGAAAGAATTGCAATTAAGTGACTCAACCAAACAGGCACTATTATATGAGAACGCAATAAAGCTCTTTAATATCGAAATTAAAGAAACAGTTTAACATGCAGGAGGGTTAAAATGATAGCAGAATGTAACGGTGAGCAGATTTATTACGAAGTATTTGAAGGTAATAAAGAAAATGAAAGCTTTGATGCTATTATTCTTTTACACAGTCTTGGTGTAGATCATAGACTATGGAAATACCAAATTGAAGCATTAAGAGATGTTGCGCCTAGAGTTGTTACAATTGATGCAAGAGGACATGGAATCTCAACTGCAAATACAGGGATTAGTGAAGAAATATGGATAGAGGACATAAAAATCTTATGTGAGACTCTTTCGCTTAAAAAAGTTGTCATTTGTGGAATTTCTATGGGAGGTGTTCAAGCTATAGGTTTTTCAATAAAATACCCCCAATATGTAGCTGCTCTTATCCTTGCCGATACATTTGCGAAGATAGATCCAGCTCAGGTTGAAACAAAAATAAAGCTTACAGGTGGTGTGGCAAAGGAACAAGGGATGAAACAATATGGGGCCACATATTTGGATAACACTTTATCAAATTCACCTACAGCAAATGATATACGTCAAGATTTAAATGATGCAATAATCAATATGGATATTGATGACTATTATGAGTCAGTTAGAGCTTGTTTTTCAACTAACAATGAGGAGCAGCTAAGTCAAATTAATGTACCAGTATTAGTTCTAATTGGCGAGGAAGATTTTAAAACTCCCATAGAATTATCCCGAACCATACAGCAACAGATACCAAATGCACTTTTGTTGACGGTTCCAAATGGGATGCACTTGTCAAATGTTGATAATCCCGTGGTATTCAATAAATTTATTACCGGTTTTTTAAACTTAGTATAGGGAGGAATTACTTATGAAACTACAAGGAAAAGCAGATTTTCAAGCTTCACGAGAAATAGTTTGGGAAGTTATGAATGAGACTGAAACGTTAAAAAAAGCCACTCCTGGTTGTAAGGAACTTATAGAGGTAGAAGAAGGTTTTTATAAGGCTTCGTTAGAGATGGGAGTTGCAGCTATTAAGGGACATTATGATGGTGAGATAGTCTTAAGTGAAAAACAAGAACCTGAACGCATGACATTAAAAATTAAAGCGGAAGGTGCAGCGGGCATTGTAGATGCTACTGCACATTTAATCTTTGTTGATACTGCTGATGGCACGGTTGTTGAATATAATGGAGAAGGTACAGTATCTGGACTAATTGCTGGAGTTGGTCAAAGGATGTTGACAGGTGTTGCCAAAATGATCTTAGGTCAATTCTTTAAAGCAATAGCAAAGGAAGTTAAAGTTGCCCAAAGTAAGGCTAGTTAAATTCTCGTTGACGGAGGTTGATAGAATATGAGAAGTATCTTAAATTACCTGAATATTATAAATAGTAATCCTACCAATAGATATGCATTAGCTACAATCATTCATATTAAAGGATCAGCATACCGTCATGAAGGCGCCAAAATGTTATTTAGTGAAAATGGTGAACGATTTGGTACGATTAGTGCTGGGTGTTTAGAGGAAGATTTATCCCACCACGCATTAGAAGTTATCCAATCCCAAGGTTCTAAGGTACTCACCTATGATTTGAGCTCCGAAGATGATTTGACTTGGGGACAAAGTGCAGGTTGTAATGGTGCAGTGACGATCTATCTAGAGTGCGTTCAAAGTAACTTCAATTTATATTTGGTAGAAATGGAGGAACAATTAAAGAACGGTGATAGTCTGCTCCTTATAAAGGTATTGGATGAACATTTTAATATAGTAATGGGGTTAAATATAACTACAGGTAAGTATTATGGTAATGCAGTAGACGATCATCTAAAAAAGTACTTACATGAATTCAATGGTATACAGCAGGGAGATGTAATGCTATGTAAAGATCGACTTTATGGTGAAGTGATAATAGAAAAAATCGAGCCTAAGGAAAACCTCTATATCTTTGGTGCAGGTCCGGATGTAGAACCTATTGTAAACGTTGCAAGTAAGCTCGACTTTGTCATCAATATTATCGATCCTAGAAGTGACTATTGTAATAAATCAAACTTCCCTAAAGCAAATTCCTTAATTATTGATCATCCAGATTCCTACCTTAAACATAACAAAGTTCCAGAGAATAGTTATGTCCTTATTATGACACATAATTTCAATTGGGATCGGAATATTTTAAGACACTTTATTAATGATCCTCCATATTATTTGGGGATTTTGGGACCGAAGAAAAGAACTCAAAGATTGCTAGCTAACGAGAATGTTCCTACTTGGATTAGTTCTCCGGTTGGTTTAGAAATAAATGCTGAAGGTGCAGAGGAAATAGGCATTAGTATAGCTGCAGAATTAATTCAAATGAAGAATGCAAAAGTTTCAGTTAAAAGCAGTAAGGGAAAGCTATTGGTATAGGTTTATATCAATTGCTTTTTCTTAAGCATAGTGCTTTTTATTGATTTAGAATTAGTGGATGCCAAGGGATAATTTCCTTGGTTTTCCTTTTGTTAATAAAAGTAGAACAATAAGGATATTGGTAATTCTATTGTTAATTTATAACAATGTTATGAAGGGTGGTGTTTTACTATTGGGGATATTATTCTCTTTTTTAAGTGCTTTATCATTTGCATGTAGTAACCTATTTGTAAAAAAGGGGATGTCAACAAGTCAGGATAATAGTGGATACTTTATTTCGGTTATTAGCAATTTTATTATTTTAGGATTGGTATTTTTAATTAGTCTTCTTTTCAATGGTTTTTCCTTTANATGTAGTAACCTATTTGTAAAAAAGGGGATGTCAACAAGTCAGGATAATAGTGGATACTTTATTTCGGTTATTAGCAATTTTATTATTTTAGGATTGGTATTTTTAATTAGTCTTCTTTTCAATGGTTTTTCCTTTACATTTTCTTGGACCGCTCTATTTGTCTTTGTTATGGCAGGACTATTAACAACTGGTTTTGGTAGATTCCTATCTTTTAAAGGTATCAAACAAGTTGGTCCGTCGCGGGCATCCATTATTAAAAATGGATCGCCTATTTTCAGCATATTGTTCGGAGTAATTGTCTTAGGGGAAACATTAGGTCTTTTTGCTTTGATAGGGATTATGTTAGTTATTGGTGGCATTTATTATCAAGGTTATAAGGATTTTAGATTAAGTGAATCATCTGTTTCACAACTTGATTCAAAGCAAACACGACTTGGTTTTTTATTTTTAGTTTTATCTGCTTTATCTTTCGGAATTGGTCAAGGGGTAAGAAAACAGGGGCTCCTCATTCTAGATAATGCCTTTTTTGGTGCATGGGTAGGGGCAATAACTTCGCTGATTTTCATAAGTGTATATGAGTATAAAAATGGGCAACTATCTTCACAAATGAAGGTAATATTTTCAAAGAATATAAATCGTAATTATCTTGTAGCTGGTTTCCTTACGAGCTTAGGTGCACTATTTTTCTTTTTAGGTGTTGCCTATACACAAGTTTCATATGTGAGTGTGATTGTAGCAATTGAGCCATTATTAACTGTTTTATTAAGCTCATTAATCTTCAAAAAGGCGTTGGAGACCATTACAATTCAAATATGGATCACCTCCTTTACTGTTATGATTGGAACAATAATCATAGCGATGTATTCATAGTAAATTGTTTGATTCTATATTCAATAAATCATATGAATGAGATCCCACTTCCAGCCGTTGGTGAGGGGATCTCATATATCATTTTCTACTGCAATGACTCTTAAATTTTTCATAAAGTTTAGGGGTTGAAACTACTATGCGTTTCTACTGAAATAATCAGGACTTAATGATTAAGAATCATTCCTCTTTTAAAACTTTAACTTTTATTTTGAGACTATTTTTGAAACAAAATTTCAAACACAAACATAATCTGCCGTTAAATGCGAATAATTAGCTAATTTTGAAAATATTATTCACTATATAGTTGAAATTATTTTTTATCAATGCTATTATATTTTCAGAAAGTATAGAAAATTACGTCATCTAAAATCCTTCTGATTGCTAATTAAAAAACTAGAAATGAGGTGGATGGAAATGTAACCGCTTTACTTGATTGCGATAATACTGAATTCAACTTTCTATATTAATTTAACTAACATTAGTAGTGATAGTAATCAGCAAATAAATTAAAATTTTTTAAAAAATTGGGGGATAAATGATGAAGAAAAAAGGATTTTCATTGTTAGTAGTTTTGATTTGCGCGGCCTTTCTTTTTAGTGGATGCGGTTCCGGCCAAGAGGCTGCAAGCCAAGATAGTTCAAATAATGAGAAACGAGTTTTTAAAATTACACACGTTGCAGGTGAAGATTTTGTTTGGACTAGATCTATGAAAAAGTTTGAAGAAGAGTTAACCGCTCGTTCAAACGGACGTTTTTCTTTGGAAATCTTCACCAATGGTTCTCTCGGAGGAGAGGCCGATATGATGCAACAGATGAAGGCTGGCTCTCTTGAGATGGCATGGGTAACTACAGCTGAAATGAGCAATAGATCAAATGCTTTTAATGCATGGGCTTTGCCATATCTTATTAAGGATATCGATCATGCAAAAGAATTAGCATATTCAGATGAAGGACAAGGAATTTTAGATACTATAAGTGCTGACGAGGGAGTACATACTCTCGGATATGCTATTGTTGAACCGCGTCATGTCTTAATGAAAGATGCACAGATAACTGATTTTAACGAATTCAAAGGAAAGAAAATAAGAGTAACGCCGAGTCCGATAAATATAGATTGGTATGAAACTATAGGGGCAGCCCCAACACCGCTTTCACTACACGAAGTATATCCATCATTACAAACTGGTGTTATTGATGGTGTAGATACAGGGTCTGTAGTCATTACATCTAATAAACTTGATGAGATTGCTCAAGATTTAATAAAGACTAATCATGTTATGTTTAATGGAGTAGGGTTTGTGAGTCAAAAGGTATGGGATAGTTTATCTGCAGAAGATCAAAAAATTATTCAAGAATCTTTCGATGTTGCAACAGAGTACAATTACGATATAGCAAAGAAAGAAGATGAACAGGGATTTGAGACTTTTAAGGCAAATGGTGGGAAAGTTTTTGAAATAGAAAATATGGATGATTTAAATCAAGTTGCTGAAAAGTTTTATGACAAGTATGCACAAGAGGACGAATTAATTAAAGCCTTTATCGAAAAGGCAAAAGAACTTCGCCCATAACATTATTCGATTAGATATACCATATGGAAAGGGAGGTTTCCATTTGAGTGAAACTAATAAAGCAAGAGTTAATACTATAAGTAGTGAAAAAACGGTAGATCTAGATGTGAATAATGTTTTAGACATTGTTACAAATCAGCTGGAGCGTATTACCGGATTATTATGTAGAATTAGTGTCGGGGCACTTTGCCTCGTCCTAATTCTAGGAGTATCTGCCCGCTATATCTTTAATGCACCAATTGTTTTTGCTGATGAAGTATCAATGTTTTTGCTAGCGTGGGCTACTTTTTTAGGTGCTAGTTTAAGTGTAAGGAGAAATGATATGGTGGCTGTCACATTTTTAATCGATCGATTGGGTGGAAAGGTATGGGCAGCGCAAATATTCACACAGCTCATTATTTTGTTGTTTTCCATACTGATGCTAGTATATGGAATCATGTGGGTGACTTCTCCCGATGTCTATAGTAACAAGGCAGCTGCTTCTGGTATTCCGATGTGGATTCCATATCTAATTTTTCCTTTTACGATGTTACTGACAACAATATTTAGTTTGGATAATATTCGAAAAATTATTAGAAGGAGGTAAGAGATGGCTGTTATACCATTGGGTTTTATAGCACTTCTTTTATTAGGGGTACCAATTGCTTATATATTAGGTGGTACAACAATTATTTATTTATTATTAGATAACCAAAGTATAATGTTTAATTCAACTCCGCAGCGTATGTTTTCAGGACTTCTAAATTACAGCTTACTTGCTATCCCAATGTTTGTTTTTGTAGGTGAGCTAATGAATTCGGGAGGGATTACAAAAAGATTAATTGATTTTTCTAAAGTAATACTTGGTCATTTTCGAGGAGGGCTAGCGTATGTAAATGTACTTGCTAATATGTTTTTAGCCTCAATCCTAGGATCTGCTAATGCGCAGACTGCCATGATGAGTAAAGTTATGATACCTGCAATGGAGAAGGAAGGGTATAAACGAGATTTCAGTGGTGCTGTGACCGTATCATCTGCCCTTATGGGTCCAATTATCCCCCCAAGTCTTACTTTTATCCTATATGCTGTTGTTGCTGAAACATCCGTTTCTGCTATGTTCCTTGGAGGAATAATTCCTGGTATCTTACTTGCAATCGGATTTGGATTACTTATCTATTTCTTAGCACTGAAGGAGGAATTGCCTAAATCTGATAAATCAAATTTTAAGCAAGTAGTGAGTTCCTTTTTGGCAGTTATTCCGGCACTATTGGTTCCTACTATTATTTTGGTAGGTATTTTGTCAGGTGCATTTACAGCGACGGAATCATCAGCGGTGGCAGCGTTAATAGCACTGATTGTAGGGAAGTTTTTTTACCGCGAACTGGAGTGGAAAAAAATACCTGAAATGCTGGAAAAAACAGCAATCAACTCAGCCATTGTTACCTTTATGATCGCTATGGCATATATCTTCGGTTGGGTGCTTACTCACGAAAGAATTCCACAAACAATTGGAGATTTTTTAATTTCAATGACAGAAAGCCCTATTGTATTCCTGTTATTATTAAATGTACTTTTTTTCTTTATTGGCATGGTTATGGAAGGAATAGCAGCACTGATTATACTAACACCAGTTTTGTTGCCTGCCGCTGTGAATTTTGGTATTGACCCTGTTCATTTTGGTATTATTATATGTATTAATTTGACGATAGGATTAATAACTCCGCCTGTAGGAACAGCGCTGTTTATAGCATCCTCGATTGGTGAAATAAAAATGGAAAAACTAGCGCGAACATTAATTCCGTTTATATGCGTAGCGGTGTTTGTATTATTCATTATTACCTATATTCCTGCCACAACACAATGGCTACCGGGTTTATTTAATTAACTAAGATCGGAAAATGTAAGTATAGTTACAAAAGCAAATGCTTTTGCCAAAATAAACATGAATAAAAAACAGCTATCCTAGGATAGCTGTTTTTTATTATTTAGTATTTTGAGAAATAAAGTAATTGAGTGGGCAAAAAAATACCAATTTAAGGTTATTGAATAGTCAGAAATAACAATCACTTTATTTATTTATATCTTACTGGTAAGATATATTAAGTAAAATAATTTATATCTTATTAATTCTTACATTAAAAAGTCATTAGATTGTTTTAATAGGAGAACAACTATGCACAATAAAAGAAACGAAAATATTCGCTCGTTATATGAAACGTTTATTGCTCTTGAACGAAAATGGGCAAACGAATGGAACCACCATAACGAGGTTGGTCTTTCTCGATCTCATATCTTAATTCTAGAAATATTACTGGCCGAAGGGCCAAAACGCCCATCAAGTATAGCTGAACAATTACAGATAACAACAGGTGGAGTTACTGTTTTAACTAATAAACTTATTAAAGATCAGTTTATTCGAAAAACGCAAAACAATCGTGATAGAAGAGTTTTTATACTTGAGATAACTGAACTTGGTGAGTCGATTTTGAAAAAAGCTCGAGCACAAATAGAGCAACAAATGGATAAGATGTTTGGGATGCTTTCAGATGATGAGGTTCAAAGTTTAAGAGATATTTTCAATAAATGTTTAGTAGGCAATTCTAACAAAAACTAAATATACTACGTGATAAAGTTAACATTTGGATTAAATTAGGGAGGTTGTTCCTTGAAAAACTTCAGTGTAGATATTTACTTTAAAGGTAATAAATATAATGTAACATTAGCTCAAGTTCTCATGTTGAAACGAATGATCGATCAGAATAGTATAATCTATAGAATTCAAATTGAAAAACAACAAGATATTCGAAGTATACATGCGCTGCACAAAAAAGGCTTTATCACAGTTACTGGTAAATTTAATGAGTGGAAAGCTAAGGTTACTCCTGATGGTGAAGAGTTTTTCAAGGTAGCATATAAACTAATGATTAAAACTTCAAAAGATAGAGGATATGAAGGAATTGAAAGGTTTATTTCTACGTCCGCTTCTTAATATATGTATCTAATAAATTAATTAGCTCCTAGTACTTATTAAGGTACTGGGAGTTTTATTATATTGTAGAAATTTAGAAAAAAGAAAACAAATGGTGGAATATTGTAAAAATTAACAATATAATCAAAGGTATATCGATATAAAATTTTGTCATATTCAATCGACCCATATATGCTTAGTTATTACTTAGTGGATGAGGATTGTGATTTTGAATGAACTGGTTAAAGTTATTATTTCAATCAAGGGCAATTATTTTTAACTTGCTCTTTTTTGTATATATCTTTCATTTGTACATACCTATAAAACATGCTGAATTAATTTTGGGTATTTGTAGTTTATTAGCGCTACTAATCTCTTTACCTGGTAATCAATTATTTTATAAGGTGATTATTAGTCTAGCATTAGCTTTTTCCTATTTCGTAATATATAGTCATCAGTTATTTACATGGAATGCTATACATTATTTTTCTGGAATGACAAATATATTAGTCCTTGTGGCGTATTCCTCGGTATTTGCTATTCCTGTTGTACTAGGCGAGTATCCTAAAAAGATCTACCTCTTTTTTAAATATAAAGTAACTTCGTTTAGAAGTATGTATATGACATTTTCCTTTGTTTCTTTCATTTTATGTTCTGTGATGTCAGTTTCAGCCATTCCAACCATACAGACATCGTTAGCAAATTTTTTAAAAGAACTCCCACAATCAATTGTTACTAAATTTCAAGCGATGACTTTTGTAAGGCCATATATTATGACGTTATTTTGGACACCTGTTGCAACAGCTCCTGCGATCGTAATTGCAGGTACAGGAGCAAAGGCTTCTGTAGTATTATCTCTGACTTTTGCTATTTCATTAGTTTTCTTACTAATTGATACGGCAACTAGTTACCTTCGTTTTAGGGGAGTAGTCAATGAGCAATTTCAAGTTGAAATAGTAAAACAGCAAGAACTACTATCAAAAGCTGAAATACGTAGCTTAATCTATTTTCTTTTAAACATTTTAATCTTTGTGGTTATCACTTTATGTATAGGTCAATGGCTTTCTTATTCAATTCTAGATGCAGTTGTAATGGTTATTTTTCCATATTCGATTATTTGGTCCCTTTGTTTAAAGAGAGGGAGGGAGTTTTTCTTTATATTGAAAACTCGGTTAAATGAAACTGTACCAAAAATTTATTCTCAGGTTGCACTATTTATTGCTATATCAGTATTTATAAATGTTATCGAACAATCAGATATTAGTGGTGTCATTAATAATATGGTACAACTAATAAGTCGGTCGATTGGACCATACATACTCTTGCTTATAGGTTTTATAGTATTTATTATATGTTTGACCGGTATTATCCCACAACTAGTTGTCGTTTTAGTAACGCAAACATTAAGCTTGGAATTAATGAATGTAGCGCCAGAATGGTTATCATTAGCCATATTAGGAGGAGTGCTTGCAGGCTCCGCATCTAGTCCTTTTACAATGAATGCTAATATTGTTGCCGTTACACTAGATGACATACCTATAAATGTAGTGAAGCATAATCTAGTGTTTGCGGTATTAATATTTATTGTAACTGCATTTTTATCAATAATTTTACAACTGTATTTTGGATAACATAAAGGAGGTATGCTTGTTCAAGTTTTTCTATGTATGTTTAGCTTAATAATGATAGTATAATGAAAGTGACTTTTTGTTTACTACAAACATAGTACTTAAAAGGAGGAATTTAAATGACAGAACAAAATAACTCATCCGTTTTACCGCCTAAGACGTGTGAAATTGATCGATTAATTACGATGCAGGATGATATTAATAAAGTATTAGCTGGAGAAAAAACAGCGACACGCCGAAATGGAAGATATGCAGATGTTGGTGAGATCATGACATTAGAAGGGAAACAATTTATTATTGAAAAAGTTTACTCCCAATCATTAGGTGAATTAACTGATGACCATGCTCGCCAAGAAGGCTATGCGAATGTAGAGGAATATAAGCAATCAATTTTATCTATGCACCCAGGAATGCCTTGGTTGCCACAAATGAGAGTTTGGGTTCATGAATTTCGCGCGTTATGATAATTAGGCTCGAGGAAATTCTTTGTACATAAATTGAATAAAAGAGGGCTTAAGGATAATAGTATTTACAAAAGACCAAATCCTAGATTTGGTCTTTTGTATTAAATTATTTAATTGGTGAAAAGTTTGCAGCATACATAATTTTGTTTTCTTGTTTTTCTAATAAAGGACCTGCAGCGGGTAAAACCTTTTCTATCCACTCAGGATCACTATATAAAGCTCTCCTTTTTATGGCACGGTCATCTAAACTTTCATATTTCCAAATATGTATGACTTGATTTAGATCCCCGATGTCGGTATACCAATAACCTACTAATGTTGAGTATTTAGATATTATCGGGAGGGCCACTTCCTCAAAGAGTTGTAAATATTCTTGTGTTTTTCCGAGTTTTATTGTGTAAGTTCGCATTTCAAAATACATACGTATCGGTCTCCTTTTATAAAATTCCCAATATATTATAGCAGAAAATAATAATAGGGAAACTTGGTAATTTAAATGAAATTGTACTCTATGGAAAACATTGTTGACTCTATTTGATTAAAAGATTAATATTTTAGATAACAATAAAGTTGTCGACAAGTATACTAGCGTTCTTGATAGGAATGAATAAGGACAAAGGGGAATGTTATGCATTTGAACCATACCACCCAACAGTGGGAAACTCTTGGAGAAAAAATTTCGTATGTACTAAGGTTAAGAATTGTTAGTGGTGTTAGTGTACCTGGAACTAAAATATCTGAAAATCAAATTGCACGTGAATTTGAAACAAGTAGATCACCGGTTAGAGATGCGCTTAAAGTTCTATCGAATGAAGGGTTGATACGTTTAGAACGAATGGGTGCAGTTGTTTTAGGATTACAGCCAAAAGATTTGATTGAGTTATACGAGGTACGATCACTTATTGAATCATTTGCTTTAAAACGTCACGCTGAAAACTATGATGAATCATTTATATTGAAACTTGAAAACATCATAGAAAAACTGTTAATTGCCTTAAAATACAAAAATCATGAAGAAGTTTCGCAATTGGATTATTTATTTCATGAAACCATAATTCTAAGCATTGATCATAATAGAATTAAGCATTTATGGGATAGTATTAAGTTTGTTGTTTATGCGGTTGTCCTTATAACAACAGAAAAACGTTTAAAACTTGAATTAGATGATACGCATGTTTTAATCGAAAGTCATCAGCGTATAATTGATGCCTTAAAGACAATGGATCCAATACAAATAGAGAAAATAATCCATTATCATTTTTCCGATGCGTACAACTCAATTCGTAATTTACTAATGTAGTTGAGAACACTTACATGGAATTAGATTATACTGGGGGAACATATAAATGACAGGAATGAAAGCGGGACTATATCTTTCACCTAAAAATTTTGCCTTAGGTGAAATTCAAAAGCCAAAGTTAAAGTGTGATGAGGCTTTAATCAAAGTAGCATATGCAGGAATCTGTGGAACGGATATGATGATTTATTCTGGAAAACATCCACGAGCGAAAGCTCCATTAGCAGCTGGGCACGAATTTTCTGGAGTAATAGAAGAGATTAAAGGCGAGTCATTATTTAAGATTGGAGATCCCGTTGTAATTGAACCTACGCTCAGTTGTGGATCATGTGAGGCTTGCTCAGTAGGACAAAATCACGTTTGTAAGATGTTGCGTCTAATTGGGATTGATGTACATGGAGGATTCTCGGAATATGTTGCGGTTCCATTGCACCGTCTTCATCTTGTACCAAGCGATCTGTCTTTAGCCACCGCGGCTTTAACCGAACCTGTCGCGGTTGCGGTACATACTGTTCGCCGATCAAATGTAAAAGTGGGTGATAATATAGCCATTATTGGAGCGGGACCGATTGGATTACTAGTTGGATTAGTAGCTAAGCTAGCTGGTGCGAGCCAGGTGATTATCTCCGATGTAAGCCCGCATAGATTAGGTATTGCTAAGGAATTGGGATTAACGGTATTGGATGCAAAAGAAGTTGACGTAACAAAAGAAATACTTGATTTAACAAATGGTGTTGGGGCTGATGTCGTGTTTGAGGCTGCAGGAACGCAAATAACAGCCCAACAAATGACGGAAATTGCACGCATACAAGGTCAAATTGTTGTTGTAAGTGTATATAAAAAGGCTCCAGAAATTGATCTTGCAAAAATGCACTTTAAGGAACTATCCATAGTAACGACCCGCTGTTATAGCAGAAATGATTTTGTGACAGCGATTAAAATGATGGCTTCAAAACAATTGAATGTCGAGCCGTTAATCTCTCATGATCTGCCACTCGAAGAAATTAGTAAAGGATTCAAATTAATGGAAAATCCAGATGAGTCCTTAAAAATATTATTTCATCCATAAAAAAGGGGTTCTTAAAATGACACAACTATTTAATTTAACAGGCCAAATTGCTGCCTTAACGGGTGCTACAAGAGGTATAGGACGAGCAATGGCGGTTGCTTTAGCTGAGTCTGGAGCGGATATTGCATTATTACAAAGAAATTTAGAACAGTTAGATGTTAAAGAGGAAATTGAAAGTTTTGGACGGAAATGTGAAATTATACCTTGTAATTTAGATGATGAAAAACAAGTAAAAGACGCGATCCCAGCTGTTGTAAGTGCGTTTGGGAAAATTGATATTTTAGTAAATTGTGCAGGTATTCAACGGCGCTCGCCTGCAGTAGATTTTTCAGAACAGGATTGGGACGATGTGATCAATGTAAATTTGAAAACAGTATGGATTTTATGCCAACAAGCTGGAAGATATATGGTTCCTCAAAAAAGCGGAAAAATTATTAATGTAGCTTCATTACTTTCATATCAAGGTGGAATCACGGTTCCTGCTTATGCAGCATCAAAAGGTGGTGTAGCCCAACTTACGAAAGCCCTGTCGAATGAGTGGGCACAGCACAATGTAAATGTGAATGCAATTGTTCCAGGCTATATCGCAACTGATATGAACACAGCCTTAATAAATGATAATAATCGAAATAAACAAATACTTGATCGAATTCCTGCAGGTCGGTGGGGAGAGCCAGAAGATTTTGCTGGGACAGCAATTTTCTTAGCATCCCAGGCCTCTAACTATATTCATGGACATTTGCTAGCGGTAGATGGCGGTTGGTTGGGACGTTAAATGGCATTCGAATGAGGGAAAACGATATTGTTATATAAAAAAGCGGTATGGGGGTCTACGCTCCCATACCGCTTTTTGTTTGAAGGTACTATCAATTTGAGACCTCAATGAATTCAATTTCTTGGATCTGCTCAGTTTTATTATCAAATTTGATGTTAATTATCACTCCGAACTCTTTATCGCTTTCTATTAACCATAGTTTAAATTTTTCCGTGATAGTTGTTGTGTCACTTTCTCTACCAAGATGCAAATAATCGACGATTTCAGCATGTGGGTACTGTTCTTTCGTTTTTTGCATTGCGATTCTTCCCCACTTAGCGTACTGTGGTACGTTGTCAGCTAGAACATGATGTATTGTAGGTGCAGTGTAGAATGGTTGTATACTACTAAAAATTAAAAGTGTATATAAAAATAAACATCCTATTGTTTTTCTCATTTGGTGCTCCTTTTTTCGCTTAAAGTATAAGCGAATAGTCAACAAGATATTACTATAGTTAGTAGGGTTGCCGACCTGAACTACCTTATACTAAAAGGAATCAGGTATTACTGCCACTTTCGCTAATAAATGGATTTATTTGTTTTTTATCTTATACTTGTGTTGTTATATGATTGAGTATGTGGTAGTAATTAGACTTCAGATACATTAAAGGAGATCAGAATGATTAATGAAAAGAAAAAGGCATTGCTAGTTGGTGCAAGTGGATTAGTTGGTTCACAGCTATTGAATTACTTGTTAAATTCCCCGGAATATGAAGTAATAAATGTTTTTGTTCGTACACGTCTTGAAATAACACATCCAAAGCTAAAACAAATCGTTATTCATTTTGACCAGATAGAAGATTATATTGAATATATAGATGTAAATGATGTCTTTTGTTGTCTTGGAACTACAATCAAAAAAGCGGGTTCACAAGAAACTTTTAAAAGAGTTGATTATGAATATCCTGTCAAGATAGCAGAATTAGCGAAAAAAAGTGAGGTTCAAAAATTCTTAATTATTTCAGCACTAGGTGCAGATGCAAAATCTAAAATTTTTTATAATCGTGTTAAAGGTGAGGTTGAAGAACGACTTATGAAAGAGAAATTACCTTCTTTGCATATTTTTCGGCCTTCACTTTTATTAGGGGAACGAACTGAATTTCGCTTTGTTGAAAAATTATCAATATTATTATCACCTTTATACAGTTTATGGATGGTAGGTCCCCTTCAAAAGTTCAGGCCAATACGAGCTAAAGATGTTGCGGCAGCAATGTATGTTGTAGGGCAAAGGGGAGTTAAGGGTACATTTATATATGAATCTCATGAAGTCCTACAGGTTAGTAAACAAATAACTGACTAAGTAATTAAGTTTTTTGAGGAGCGCTCGCTCTATATTCGAATTTTTATATTGTATGAGATATAGTTATTGATGTATTGTAATGTATGTTATTAAATAAAAGGTGTTTGATACTAAATATATCAACAGACCTATTTTATTTTCGTTACAAGAAAGGAACGTAATATAATGCTTGCAGCAACACATATGTTAGCTGGTGCTACGGTATATAAGGTAACAAGCCACAAAAAAGCCATTGGCTTACCGTTAGCATTTGGATCGCACTTTGGATTAGATTGTATTCATCATTATGATTTGAATATTAATGGGAATTTAATAATCGGGGTGCCGATCATTTTATTTATATTGCTAATGGGCTGGAAACAAAAGGATGGGGTACTTATTATTGCGGCGTTTTTAGGGATGCTGCCCGATTTGATTTCAATTTTAAAAATCAGTGATTCATTCCATCAAATTCATATGTTTCTGCATTTTAAGCCATCTTATCCGTTACCACCTTATCTACTTGTTATTGAGGGTTTGTTAGCAATATTATTTATTACATATTTAATTAAGAAATGGGATATGAAATGAGGGAGTGTTCATTTTGAAGAACGTATTATTTATTATTTGTAGTATGGTTATACTGTTCGTTGGTTG
Source organism: Bacillus sp. Marseille-P3661 (assembly GCF_900240995.1). Classification (NCBI taxonomy): domain Bacteria; kingdom Bacillati; phylum Bacillota; class Bacilli; order Caryophanales; family Bacillaceae; genus Bacillus; species Bacillus sp. Marseille-P3661. Next base: position 2,033,588 of record NZ_LT965953.1, on the reverse strand, counting down.
TAGCTCATTAGATGAAACAAGTGACCAATACACAGAAATAAGGCAACTGGCATGGCAATATGTAGAAAAACAAGGGTGGGAGAGGTTAGTTTCAAGTTCTTGGCAAAGTGCAATTGTTGAGAAGAGAGTATTATCTGAAAAAGCTGCCAAAGATGCAGAATTATCCGATTCATCATTCGTTGGTACAGAACTTCTTTGGGTTACATTTCCAAGTGGATTTGCTCCGACAATAATTATCGACGAAAGGTCAAAAGAAGTGATTGGTTATATCCAAGAGAAATAATACTTCATGTCATAGGAGCGAATCTTATTGAAAACAGGTGTTATCTGCTTAGGAGAAACGCTTTTTGATTATATTCCAACAGACAACAATATTATTTATCAAAAAAGTCCTGGTGGTGCTCCTGCAAATGTTGCAGTTGGTTTAGCACGGCTAGGACTTTCTGTTCATACTATCCGAAATAAATTTTTGAGTGAGAGCGATTTAAAAGGAGAAATATTTAAGGAGTGTAAAATTTTTCACTTTGGTTCAATTTCACTAATGGATGAACCATCAAAGTCAGTAACATATAAAGCTATTCAATTAGCCAAGCAAAATAAAATGCTCATTTCATATGATCCTAAATTACGCTTATCTTTATGGCCTTCCCATGACACAGCTAGAAAGACAATACATAGTGTGCTGCCCGAAATCGATATTCTCAAAATATCTGGTGAGGAATTGTTTTTCTTATTAGACAGTAGGGAAGAGGACTTAATCACTTCTATAAACAAATTTCGTTTACTTTATAAAAATATTACTGTAGCAGCAATTACGCTTGGTGCTGAAGGGAGTATCATTTGTTATAAAGATAACTTAGTAAAATTGGATGGGATGAAAGCTGAAGTAGTGGATACAACTAATGCAGAGGATGCATATGTTTCTGGGCTATTATATATTTTACATGAGTGTAAACGCGATATACATGAATTATTGATTGAGGATCTGAGGGAAATAGGTAGCATTGCGAATATTTCAAGAGGATTAACTGTTTCGTCAAAAGGTGTTATAAGTGGACTACCAAAACTGGAACAAATCAATAAGAGTGTAAATCATTGGGACATAGAGATAATAAGCTTGGATTATTGGGATGAAAATTTTTGGAAAAAAGTTTCTTTTATTTATAAAGAAGCTTTTGGACATGGAGCAAAGCCCCTACATATTATTATAAATATGTTTAATAAGAATATTTGTACCTTACACATTGCAATGCAAGGTTCTATTATTGCTGGGATGGCTCTAACCGGTGAAACTCGCAATGGACAAACATTAATAATTGATTATCTTACTGTTGCAAAATCGACACGTAACAAAGGGATTGGTAAAAAACTTGTAGATTACATAAAAAATTGGGCTTTAACTGAAAAACAGATGGACAGTATTATTATCGAGATTGAAAATGATCGTACACAGGAATGTAGCGGACGAGTAAAGTTTTGGGAAAAATGCGGATTCAAATTGACGAACTACATCCATTATTACAAGGTAGTTCCTGAACCATATCAAGCAATGTATATAAAGTTATGTGGAGACTCAACACTTTCTACAAATGGAGAGAAACTTTTTAAATATATTGAAAAGTTCCATAAGAAGTCATTTAGAAATTAAATTTCGAACATGAAAAGCTGCAATGTTATTGCGGCTTTTATTATGCCTGAAGTAATAAAGTCCTCTTCAGATTTAAGTTGGAAAAATATATTAATAAAATTGTTGTTTTCATATTTTAGTAGTTAAGTAATGTGGTAGAATAAAAAAAGCATTTAATTTTGAAGTTTTTAACTTATGGGTTGGGTGGTAAAGGATGGATATGGATAAGTTGACATTACATACTTTGATTGATGTGATTGCGGAATTGTTTTCAGATGAAACATCTATTGCAGTGTCCAATACAAATCAATATATTTATTACCGTCCGAGTAAAAGGATTGACCTTAAAATCAAGGAAGGCGATCCAATCAAGGAAGGAACGATTACATATAAGGCACTCACAACTAAACATAAAGTATCCGAATTTATTAATCGGGATGTTTATGGTGTTCCTTATTATGGTATGGCCGTACCGTTTATATTTGGAGGTCAAATGAGGGGTTGTGTTACAGCTGTATTTCCTACTCTTACCAGTGGTAAATCAGTGGTTACCGTTAAAGTTAATGATGGTTGGATTCCTATACCTTTCTCTAAAGTAATATATATTGAAGCTAAAAATCGTAAGACATATGTTTGTATGCAAGATTGCGAAGGAACTCATAAAGATTCTTTAAGTGAGTTTGATTATAATTTACCGCAAGAATCTTTTATTAGATGCCATCGCTCTTTTATTGTTAACGTTAATCATATTAAAGAGATATTCCCTGATTCGCATTCCACTTTTCAATTGCTTATGGATAATGGAGCTCGGATTCCCGTTAGTCAATCATATTCAAGCTATTTTAGAAAATTGCTAGGATTTTGACGGAATTTGCCAGATTGTGCTGTTTGAAACTCAAATATTCTGCTTTATCTGATTTTTCTATAATTCTAACCGTTTTTTTTATAGGAAATACAGTATTCCTTTAAAATTATATTCTATAGGGTAGAAGGGAGTTAGATTATAGTGGATATTATAAAGCGTATTCGAGATCCACGTCTTCACGACCGTGTGGTTTCGCCAGAAAAAGCAGCATCTTGGATAAAAGATGGTATGACATTGGGTTTGAGTGGTTTTACAAGAGCAGGAGATGTAAAGGCAGTTCCACATGCGTTAGCAAAGCGTGCTGATGATGAATCGTTCAAAGTGAACGTATTTACCGGTGCATCGTTAGGATCTGACATAGATAAAATATTTGCGGAAAAGGGTATTATTAACAAACGACTACCATTTCAAGCGGACTCAACAATGAGAAAAAAGATAAATCAAGGTGATTTTTATTTTGTAGATCACCATTTGTCACACACTGCAGAGTTGGTAAGAGCAAATGTAATGGAACCAATTGATTTTGCAATTTTGGAAGCGGTTTCCATTACTGGGGATGGCATGATTATTCCGACAACCTCAATAGGCAATTCAATGGCGTTCGCATTACACGCAAAAGAAATTATTGTTGAAATTAATACAGCTCAACCATCTTCATTAGAGGGTGTTCATGACCTGTTTGATCCAGGTAGACAAGGTGAGCGCTCTCCAATTCCGTTAGTAAAACCAGATGATCGCATTGGGACTTTAGGAATACCTGTAGATGTTGATAAGATAAAAGGAATTGTATTTACTAATCAACCAGATTCACCATCGACAATAGTTGATCCTGATGATGAAACAGTAATGATGGCGCAGCATTTAATTCAATTTTTACGCGAAGAGGTTAAAGTAGGACGTTTAACGAATAAGTTAGCACCGTTACAATCAGGTATTGGTTCAATAGCGAACGCTGTGCTGCATGGGTTACTCGATTCAGAATTTGAAGATTTAGAAGTTTATTCAGAAGTTTTGCAGGATGCAGTTTTTGATCTGCTAGATGCTGGAAAAGTGCGATTTGCATCTTGTTGTTCAATAACGCTATCGGCAGAAAAGATGGAAAAAGTATATACTAATTTTGAACAATATCGTGATCGTCTACTTTTAAGACCGCAAGAAATTTCAAACCATCCAGAACTAATAAGGAGAATGGGACTTATTTCGATAAACACTGCTTTGGAGCTTGATATATACGGTAATGTGAATTCTACGCATGTTTCTGGGACGCATATGATGAATGGTATTGGTGGTTCTGGTGATTTTGCAAGAAACGCACGCCTTGCGATATTTGTTACAAAGTCAATCGCGAAGGGCGGTAATATTTCAAGTATTGTACCGTTTGTATCTCATACAGACCATACTGAACATGATGTCGATGTTATTGTTACAGAACAAGGATATGCAGATTTGCGAGGATTAGCACCGCGGGAACGAGTAGAGCTTATTATTGAAAACTGTGCTCATCCTATGTATCGTGATCAATTGCGCGAATACTATAATGAAGCAGTTGAAAGAGGTGGTCAAACACCTCATGTGCTAGAAAAGGCATTCTCGTGGCATGCAAATTATGCTAAAAGTGGAACTATGCTAGATAAAGTTGTACAAGAAGTTTAATTTGAACAAATAATATATTATGAAACTCTAAAACTTCCGTAGTAGAAGAACAACGCTTCGAATTGGAAGTTTTTTATGTAAAAAGTTAATTATCGTTTTCCTTGTGTAAATGCAATCTTAGTTAAAAATTACCGTTGTGCTGTCATTTGGAAAATAGTATGATGATGTCCCGGAGTATTATAGAGGGAAAATGACCCTAAATTTTGATTTAGGTATTAATCTAAATGAAAAAGTTGACTTGATATTTCACCTGTGTTAACATTACAAATGTCACTTTTTCAAGTGCTTATTGAATTCATTTCATTAGCGAAAAAAGTATTGACTTCCACGAAGTTGATGTGATATACTAATTCTTGTCGCTGCAACAAGCGAATGAGAAAATGATGTTCTTTGAAAACTAAACAAAATGTCAAGCGTGCAAAACAAGTTGAACTATAGTTCAACAACCAAGTCAGTATATTAGTTTGAGCAATCAAACCCTTTTCGGAGAGTTTGATCCTGGCTCAGGACGAACGCTGGCGGCGTGCCTAATACATGCAAGTCGAGCGGATGACGAGGAGCTTGCTCCTCTGATTCAGCGGCGGACGGGTGAGTAACACGTGGGCAACCTGCCTGTANTTTTCGGAGAGTTTGATCCTGGCTCAGGACGAACGCTGGCGGCGTGCCTAATACATGCAAGTCGAGCGGATGACGAGGAGCTTGCTCCTCTGATTCAGCGGCGGACGGGTGAGTAACACGTGGGCAACCTGCCTGTAAGACTGGGATAACTTCGGGAAACCGGAGCTAATACCGGATAATCTCTTGAACCACATGGTTTAAGAATAAAAGATGGTTTCGGCTATCACTTACAGATGGGCCCGCGGCGCATTAGCTAGTTGGTGAGGTAACGGCTCACCAAGGCGACGATGCGTAGCCGACCTGAGAGGGTGATCGGCCACACTGGGACTGAGACACGGCCCAGACTCCTACGGGAGGCAGCAGTAGGGAATCTTCCGCAATGGACGAAAGTCTGACGGAGCAACGCCGCGTGAGCGATGAAGGCCTTCGGGTCGTAAAGCTCTGTTGTTAGGGAAGAACACGTACCAGTTAACTGCTGGTACCTTGACGGTACCTAACCAGAAAGCCACGGCTAACTACGTGCCAGCAGCCGCGGTAATACGTAGGTGGCAAGCGTTGTCCGGAATTATTGGGCGTAAAGCGCGCGCAGGCGGTTTCTTAAGTCTGATGTGAAAGCCCCCGGCTCAACCGGGGAGGGTCATTGGAAACTGGGAAACTTGAGTGCAGAAGAGGAGAGTGGAATTCCACGTGTAGCGGTGAAATGCGTAGAGATGTGGAGGAACACCAGTGGCGAAGGCGACTCTCTGGTCTGTAACTGACGCTGAGGCGCGAAAGCGTGGGGAGCGAACAGGATTAGATACCCTGGTAGTCCACGCCGTAAACGATGAGTGCTAAGTGTTGGAGGGTTTCCGCCCTTCAGTGCTGCAGCTAACGCATTAAGCACTCCGCCTGGGGAGTACGGTCGCAAGACTGAAACTCAAAGGAATTGACGGGGGCCCGCACAAGCGGTGGAGCATGTGGTTTAATTCGAAGCAACGCGAAGAACCTTACCAGGTCTTGACATCCTCTGCTACTTCTAGAGATAGAAGGTTCCCCTTCGGGGGACAGAGTGACAGGTGGTGCATGGTTGTCGTCAGCTCGTGTCGTGAGATGTTGGGTTAAGTCCCGCAACGAGCGCAACCCTTGTCCTTAGTTGCCAGCATTCAGTTGGGCACTCTAAGGAGACTGCCGGTGACAAACCGGAGGAAGGTGGGGATGACGTCAAATCATCATGCCCCTTATGACCTGGGCTACACACGTGCTACAATGGATGGTACAAAGGGTTGCGAGACCGCGAGGTTGAGCCAATCCCATAAAGCCATTCTCAGTTCGGATTGTAGGCTGCAACTCGCCTACATGAAGCTGGAATCGCTAGTAATCGCGGATCAGCATGCCGCGGTGAATACGTTCCCGGGCCTTGTACACACCGCCCGTCACACCACGAGAGTTTGTAACACCCGAAGTCGGTGGGGTAACCTTTTGGAGCCAGCCGCCTAAGGTGGGACAGATGATTGGGGTGAAGTCGTAACAAGGTAGCCGTATCGGAAGGTGCGGCTGGATCACCTCCTTTCTAAGGAAGAATTACGAAGACGCGCTTAGACATTTTGTTTAGTTTTGAGAGAGCATTCTCTCTATATTGTTCTTTGAAAACTAGATAGCAATAACATTCATATTTACTGTAGAAAAGTTCTTATTAAAATCTTGATGATTAAGATCATCTTAGGTTAAGTGAATAAGGGCGCACGGTGAATGCCTTGGCACTAGGAGCCGATGAAGGACGGGACTAACACCGATATGCTTCGGGGAGCTGTAAGTAAGCTTTGATCCGGAGATTTCCGAATGGGGAAACCCACTGTTCGTAATGGAACAGGATCTGTACCTGAATACATAGGGTACTGAAGGCAGACCCGGGGAACTGAAACATCTAAGTACCCGGAGGAAGAGAAAGCAAACGCGATTTCCTGAGTAGCGGCGAGCGAAACGGAAGAAGCCCAAACCAAGAGGCTTGCCTCTTGGGGTTGTAGGACACTCTATACGGAGTTACAAAGGAACGAAGTAGGTGAAGTGGTTTGGAAAGACCAGCCGAAGAAGGTAACAGCCCTGTAGCTGAAACTTCGTTCTCTCTTGAGTGGATCCTGAGTACGGCGGGACACGTGAAATCCCGTCGGAAGCTGGGAGGACCATCTCCCAAGGCTAAATACTCCCTAGTGACCGATAGTGAACCAGTACCGTGAGGGAAAGGTGAAAAGCACCCCGGAAGGGGAGTGAAAGAGATCCTGAAACCGTGTGCCTACAAGTAGTTGGAGCCCATTTATGGGTGACAGCGTGCCTTTTGTAGAATGAACCGGCGAGTTACGATCCCGTGCAAGGTTAAGTCGAAGAGACGGAGCCGCAGCGAAAGCGAGTCTGAATAGGGCGATTGTAGTACGTGGTCGTAGACCCGAAACCAGGTGATCTACCCATGTCCAGGGTGAAGTCCAGGTAACACTGGATGGAGGCCCGAACCCACGCACGTTGAAAAGTGCGGGGATGAGGTGTGGGTAGCGGAGAAATTCCAATCGAACTTGGAGATAGCTGGTTCTCCCCGAAATAGCTTTAGGGCTAGCCTTAAGGTAAGAGTCTTGGAGGTAGAGCACTGATTGGACTAGGGGCCCCCATCGGGTTACCGAATTCAGTCAAACTCCGAATGCCAAAGACTTATCCTTAGGAGTCAGACTACGAGTGATAAGGTCCGTGGTCAAGAGGGAAACAGCCCAGATCACCAGCTAAGGTCCCAAAGTATACGTTAAGTGGCAAAGGATGTGGAGTTGCTTAGACAACCAGGATGTTGGCTTAGAAGCAGCCACCATTTAAAGAGTGCGTAATAGCTCACTGGTCGAGTGACTCTGCGCCGAAAATGTAACGGGGCTAAACGTATCACCGAAGCTGTGGATTGACACTTACGTGTCAGTGGTAGGGGAGCGTTCTAAGGGCTTTGAAGCTAGACCGGAAGGACTAGTGGAGCGCTTAGAAGTGAGAATGCCGGTGTGAGTAGCGAAAAGACAAGTGAGAATCTTGTCCATCGAAAGCCTAAGGTTTCCTGAGGAAGGCTCGTCCGCTCAGGGTTAGTCGGGACCTAAGCCGAGGCCGAAAGGCGTAGGCGATGGCCAACAGGTTGATATTCCTGTACCACCTCTTTACCGTTTGAGCAATGGAGGGACGCAGGAGGATAGGGTAAGCGCGCTGTTGGATATGCGCGTCCAAGCAGTTAGGCTGGTAAGTAGGCAAATCCGCTTACCACATAAGCTGAGCTGTGATGGCGAGGGAAATATAGTACCGAAGTTCCTGATTCCACACTGCCAAGAAAAGCTTCTAGCGAGGTAGAAGGTGCCCGTACCGCAAACCGACACAGGTAGGCGAGGAGAGAATCCTAAGATGCGCGAGAGAACTCTCGTTAAGGAACTCGGCAAAATGACCCCGTAACTTCGGGAGAAGGGGTGCTCTGATAGCGTGCAAGCGCGAGAGAGCCGCAGTGAATAGGCCCAAGCGACTGTTTAGCAAAAACACAGGTCTCTGCGAAGCCGCAAGGCGAAGTATAGGGGCTGACACCTGCCCGGTGCTGGAAGGTTAAGAGGAGAGGTTATCCTTTTCGGAGAAGCTTTGAATCGAAGCCCCAGTAAACGGCGGCCGTAACTATAACGGTCCTAAGGTAGCGAAATTCCTTGTCAGGTAAGTTCTGACCCGCACGAAAGGTGTAACGATTTGGGCACTGTCTCAACGAGAGACTCGGTGAAATCATAGTACCTGTGAAGATGCAGGTTACCCGCGACAGGACGGAAAGACCCCGTGGAGCTTTACTGCAACCTGATATTGAATTTTGGTACAGCTTGTACAGGATAGGTAGGAGCCTGAGAAGCCGGAGCGCCAGCTTCGGTGGAGGCATCGGTGGGATACTACCCTGGCTGTATTGAAATTCTAACCCGCGCCCCTGATCGGGGCGGGAGACAGTGTCAGGTGGGCAGTTTGACTGGGGCGGTCGCCTCCTAAAGAGTAACGGAGGCGCCCAAAGGTTCCCTCAGAATGGTTGGAAATCATTCGTAGAGTGTAAAGGCACAAGGGAGCTTGACTGCGAGACCTACAAGTCGAGCAGGGACGAAAGTCGGGCTTAGTGATCCGGTGGTTCCGCATGGAAGGGCCATCGCTCAACGGATAAAAGCTACCCCGGGGATAACAGGCTTATCTCCCCCAAGAGTCCACATCGACGGGGAGGTTTGGCACCTCGATGTCGGCTCATCGCATCCTGGGGCTGTAGTCGGTCCCAAGGGTTGGGCTGTTCGCCCATTAAAGCGGTACGCGAGCTGGGTTCAGAACGTCGTGAGACAGTTCGGTCCCTATCCGTCGTGGGCGTCGGAAATTTGAGAGGAGCTGTCCTTAGTACGAGAGGACCGGGATGGACACACCGCTGGTGTACCAGTTGTTCTGCCAAGAGCATCGCTGGGTAGCTATGTGTGGACGGGATAAGTGCTGAAAGCATCTAAGCATGAAGCCCCCCTCAAGATGAGATTTCCCATTACTTTAAGTAAGTAAGATCCCTCAGAGATGATGAGGTAGATAGGTTCGAGGTGGAAGCATGGCGACATGTGGAGCTGACGAATACTAATCGATCGAGGACTTAACCAAGTAGAAAACCTGACACGACTGTTCAGACTCGATGAGCAAATGTTCTTCCGACGAAGAAGTCGATAGACTTCCGGAGGAGGAAGGTTATTTGATCTCGAGAGTCTAGGAGTGGAAGGTGGACAATTACCTACAGAATATGAATGCTTGTTATCTAGTTTTGAGGGAACAATCCTCAAAATTAATATGTTTGGTGACGATAGCGAAGAGGTCACACCCGTTCCCATTCCGAACACGGAAGTTAAGCTCTTCAGCGCCGATGGTAGTTGGGGGCTGCCCCCCTGTGAGAGTAGGACGTTGCCAAGCAAAGACAAGGAGTAGCAGAAATGCTACTCTTTTTAGTGAATAAGAAAGTGAAACTCAAATAACGGAATAGATGTCCGTATACATTTTAAAAGCGGACAAAAAAGCCCTTATTTACACAAAAGCGGCAGCCTTTATAAGTTTACCGGACAATAAATCCTCTATTAACCAAAAAACAAAAGAAAGTACGTCCTCATTCGTGCAATAGCGGAGCAAAAGTCCGTGAAACGCAAAAAAACCTCTGTGAAACGCAAATAACGGAATATATGTCCGGATACATTTCAATAGCGGACAAAAAAGCCCTTATTTACACAAAAGCGGCAGCCTTTATAAGTTTACCGGACAATAAATCCTCTATTAACCAAAAAACAAAAGAAAGTACGTCCTCATTCGTGCAATAGCGGAGCAAAAGTCCGTGAAACGCAAAAAAACCTCTGTGAAACGCAAATAACGGAATATATGTCCGTATACATTGATTAAGTCCGTATAATTGTGTAAAAAGAAAATGAGTCATTTTATTCCTTCTTGTCTACAATGTTTAACAACCACGAAAAACAAGGAAGAGAGGAATAGAGATGACTCAGTTACAGTTTAACCTAGATATGGAAGTTTTAAAAGATTCTGTAATAAATTCTAATATTGATACTGTCGTGAAATCAGCTGTTGTATTGATCTTAAATGAATTCATGGAAAAAGAAAGAGATGACTACTTACAAACATATCCTTACGAGCGCACTGATGATCGTCGTGATTACCGCAATGGTTACTATGAACGAGAATTAACAATGAGTATTGGGAAGATCAAACTCAAGGTGCCTAGAACTCGTAATGGAGAGTTTTCACCTTCGGTTTTTGAAAAATATGCACGCTGTGATCAAGCTTTAGTCCTATCCATGTTAGAGATGGTCATTAATGGTGTTTCTACAAGAAAAGTAACACATATTGTTGAGCAACTCTGTGGTGAGAATATGTCCAAATCGTTTGTATCTTCACTCACGCAAAAACTAGATCCGATTGTAAATGATTGGGCAAAACGGCCTCTAAATACTATCTATTATCCTTATATTTTTGTAGATGCCACTTATATAAAAGTACGTGAACACCATCGTGTTGTTTCTAAAGCTGTTTATATTGCCACTGCCCTTACTGAAAAGAACCAACGAGAAATACTGGGTTTAAGTGTAGATCATACTGAAAGTTTTGAGAGCTGGAGTCAATTTTTAAAGCATCTCAAATCCCGTGGTTTACAATCACCTAAACTTGTTATTTCTGATGCACATCAAGGTTTACAGAAAGCTATACAACGTGAATTTATTGGGACTAGCTGGCAGAGATGTAATGTACATTTTAAGCGTAATCTTATTGAGAAATTACCTAAAAAGGACTCGAATGAAATCCGCACGATGATCAAACGTGTGTTTGAGGCGGTTACCATCGATGATATGAGGATGTTTAAGGATGAACTTATGAGTGAATTTGGAGATAATCCTAAATACGTAAAGGCATTGGAAATACTAGATGAAGGTTTCGAAGATACCATCCAATACATGAATCATCCAGTGGCTCTTCGCCCTCATATACGAAGTACTAACTCACTTGAACGCTTAAACCAAGAAGTTAAGCGAAGAGAAAAAGTGATTCGAATCTTTCCTAATACACAATCTGCTTTCCGCCTGGTAGGAGCTGTATTAATGCATTATCAACAGACTGTATACTCAAAGAAAAAATCTCTAACAAAGTAGGCTATTTTTTCAAACTTCCATCAGGGGATTATCCCACAATCAATAAAGGCCATCAAAGGGAAAAGCGCCTTTGACAGCCTTTATTGATTGTGGAGTTGTAGAACCATGGAAGTTTCGCAAAAAAAATATATAGGGGACAGCATCTCCTTGACACTTAACTAGTTGGTAAACATTGTAAAGGAATTTACACAAGACTATGGACTTGACTTATACATTTCAATTGCGGACAAAAAAGCCCTTATTTACACAAAAGCGGCAGCCTTTATAAGTTTACCGGACAATAAATCCTCTATTAACCAAAAAACAATTGAAAGACGAATACTAATCGATCGAGGACTTAACCAAGTAGAAAACCTGAAACAACTGTTCAGACTCGATGAGCAAATGTTCTTCCGACGAAGAAGTCGATAGACTTCCCGAGGAGGAAGTATTTGATCACGAGATTCTAGGAGTGGCAGGTGGACAATTAACTACAGTTTATGAATACTTGTTATCTAGTTTTGAGGGAACAACCTCAAGTTAAATTTGGTGACGATAGCGAAGAGGTCACACCCGTTCCCATTCCGAACACGGAAGTTAACCACTTCAGCGCCGATGGTAGTTGGGGGTGTTCCCCTGTAAGAGTAGGACGTTGCCAAGCAAGAACAGAGTAGCAGAAAGAAATGCTGCTCTTTTTTGCATATAAACTAAAACTGGAAGGTTTTTCAAATAGAAATGAATAAAGTAATATTTATACCCTAGGGTTGTGATGGGGAAGGAGAACAAGGAAACAAGCGAGAGAGCACTGAAGGGTATGATAAATCCGCTATGGTAGAACGAGTGCAGGTATTCAGGGAGCCATGGCTCATCTGAAGCCGAGGTAAGAACACGGAAGATAAGATCGAGCACACATGATAATTGGGAACTGTCCCCTCTGTGAGAGTGAAACGTTGCGAGCGAGAAAAGTGTAACAAAGATGCTACTCTTCTTTATAAAGTTTCATAATAGCCCTTTGCACTAAAGTTTGAAAAACATAAAAGGTTGAAAAAAGTAGAAATATTATATATTTGATAAGAGAAAAATATCTATATTACCTATTTCCAAAGTAATTATAGTAGTATCATGTCCGGAGATTACCAAAACATAATTAAGAGACACTGAAATTCATTGAATTTTTTACTTGTCAATGTAAATACAACTTGACGAACAAAATATTTAGATGATTTAAAAAATTATAAAAAATTTTAAGATTTGTTGCATATACAGCAACGTTCTAGTTGTACAAGCCCTTAAAAATTATTATTATATATCTTACAAGCATGAATATTAATGACATGTTTGTAGGTAAACGCTTAAGTAATGTTTATAGAGATAAAAAACTTACTTAAGAAGAATTATTATATTTATTTTGGGAGGTTTGACATGAAAGGGTTTACAAAGAGTTTTCTAGCGGGGTTATTTGTTATGATGTTTTTGTTTGTTTCTGCTTGTAATAGTTCAACAGATTCAAGTGGAAGCACTAATGAAGGTGGAGGAGAAAAGTCTAATAGTGAGACAAGTGATGTAAAACTAGAATTTAAGATGGGACATATGAACTCTCCTAACCATGTGCAAGACAGTATGGCTATGACACCATTTAGTGAAGAGGTAGCAGAGTTAACAGGAGGAGCTGTTAATTTTAAGGTTTTTCCAGGGGGAGCATTAGGTGGTCCAAAGGAAACTTACGATAATATTGTAACAGGCATCATGGATGCTGGTTGGGGTTTACAAGGGTATAATGCGGGTAAATTCCCAATCCATTCAGTCCTACACTTACCATTCTTGGCAAATGGAGATGGTGCAAGCTTGAGTGTTGTTGCTCAAAAGCTATATGATCAGTTCCCTGAAATTCAAGCGGAATACTCAGATGTTCAACCATTATGGTTCCATGCGGCTGACCCATATGCGATTATAACAAAAGATAAAGCGGTTAGAAGTTTTGAAGATATAAAAGGTCTTAAGTTAAGAACACCTTCTGTAGAAGGCAGTAAAATGTTAGAGGCATGGGGAGCTACTCCAGTATCTTTACCTGCACCTGAAATTTATGATGCAATGCAGAAAGGTGTAATCGATGGAGGTGTACTTCCTGTCGCAGCAATTAACGACTTTACTTTAACAGATGTTGTTGATTATGTGACACTTGGAAACTTCAATACTAGTCTTTTCTATGTTGTAATGAACAAGGATAGCTGGAACAAAGTCCCTGCAGAACAACAAGAGAAAATGAAGGAATTAATGGGTGTTCCGATGGCACAACGTGCTGGTGAAGCATTTGATTTCCAAAAAGAACAAGCTGAAAAAGAATCAAAAGACGCTGGTGTTGAGTTTATTGAATTACCAGAAGAAGAGCTGCAAAAGTTTAAGGATGCAGCACAAGTTGTAACAGAAGAATGGATTTCTGAAATGGAATCTAAAGGCATTCCAGGACAAGAAATCTATGATACAACAGTTAAGTTAATTGAAGAAGGGGCAAATAACTAGGTATTATATTAATTTTAAATATATAATATGCGACTTAATATAATATTTTTAAAGAGATCACTAGGTTAAATAAAACCATGTGGTCTCTTTTTTGAGTACAGGTCTGATTTCTATTCTTTAATGCACTGATAAAAAAGTGCCTGCCATTTGGTATATACCACAATGGCAGGCATTTTTATTGAGGAAATATAATCTTTTACTTGAAATACACTTTTTCGATATTATACTTGGATTGGAGTTTATTTATAGCGTAAGTTTCGTATATTTCTCTATTCATTGGGTCTTCTTCTATACAGATAGAGATTTTGTATACCTCTTCCCTATGGTTTTTAATTGGTGAAACAGTGTCTTCAAAATGTTTTTTAATTCTTTGTCTTAATTTGCGTGCTTTTCCAATAAAGAGCAGCTCATCGTTTTTATTAAAAAATAAGAAGATACCGCCTTTATCTCTTGGGATTAGATGAAAATCAATGAACCCGTATACGGGCTTTATCTCTGGTTCGCCCTCTTTTAGTACTTGTTTTCTTTGCGTAATTGTGATGTCAGGTGTAGGCATTTCAATTTTTATCAAGTTGTTCACGTCCTCGTTTCTACTTTCTTCTTAGTAAGGATAAAGATATCATACCTTCTAATAAAAAGCTATATTTATAAAACTTAGGACATGTGGTTTATGTTACGTGACTGTACATTTTTGCTAAACTTTGTAAGGTATAAACGTCTTTGGTGAACGTAATTTGAAAAAGCCCACGAAGGTTACCACAAGCATACCGACCAAGAAGGCTATAAAATAGGGAGATATTATATCCCGAACCGCTCCGGTAATAAACGAACTACTAATAATTCCTAGTGAATATACAGCAGACATATATCCAAAGGCTCTCCCGTGCATCTCGCTTGGAGTGTTATCTGTAATTCCGGTTGCCATAGCCGGCATAATTAATCCAAAGAATAATCCTATTAATAATAACAAAAGTGATAGAGGCAGGGACGAATTTAAGAGCATAAACAATATCATTGACATGCCAAACAAACCAATCATTAGTCGTTTTATTGGATCGAAACGGTTCACGAAAAATAATGAAAGGGAAATGAATGTTCCGATTCCCATATAACTAAATAACTGACCTGTGTTAAATGTAGATAGCCCTTTCTCAATTGTTAAATAGGGGATTTCAAAAATGATTACACCGTGGATATACATGACAGCAAAGCCTATTAAATAAATAATAGATAGGTTAGTAGAACTTAAAGCGCGTTGTGAATGATAGGCACCTTGAATACGGGTTTTGACCGTAACAATCTGATTTCTTTCTCTTAAAAAAGGTATCGAATAAATACCGGTTAATATCATTGCCGCGCCTATAAAGAAATAAGTGTTTTCATAACCAATTAAGGCAACCATTTTACCCCCGATTAGCGGAGCTATAATACTTGCGATAGTTGATAAGAGCCCATTTATAGCAATATTTTTCCCTTGCTGACGACTATTATTTGCATAGCTGGAAAGTAAGGTAAACGCCGCGGGGAATAAAAAACCCAATGTGAATCCATTTAAAGCGTGCAATATCAACAAGTCGTAAGAGTCTGATGCTAATCCGTGGGCTATAAACAGCCAACCCGAAACGAAAAGAGGTAGTGTAATAAAGGCCTTTTTGCTAATACGATCAACCAATGGTCCTGCAATTAAATTTCCAGATAAATTACTGAGTGAAGTGGCTGAAAGGATAATTCCCACAAAAATACTTGTTGCACCAAATGCAGCTGCATAAGGGGTAAAGATAGGAATTTGAATTCGAACAATTAAACTAAAAAAGAACATGACTAAAAAAATATGCCATTTGTTTATGGTTGTTTCTTTCACTTTGTTCACCTCTGAGAATAATATATGCAACAGATAAACAATTAGACGAGCAATATTCTATGACAATATCCCTATTATTAATAACTCTATAAAGAAAAGGATATATCAGTCCTGTATTAACTAAAAAGCAAAAATAATGCTGATATACCTACTGTTACGTCATTTCTAACTATTTAGGATTTTTTTATTCTTTTTTTAGTACCAGCTATATTAAAGTTAGTATTCAATCAGAAGAAAGGTAAGTTTGGAAGTAATAATTAAAGGAAAATATAACGTCTAAACTTTGCAATTTTCAAAATTTTGGAATAGTATAAAAATATAAAACAACTAGGATCAATTTTAGTGGATGGAACATATATTGATTTCAATAATTGGAGGAGAAATAATGGGACTAGAAACAAAATGGATACGTTATGGTAATGAACAAGAGTATGTAGGGTACATGGCTAAAATCGATCGTGTGGAAAAAGACTTACCCGTTGTTGTTGTTATTCAAGAAATATGGGGTGTAAATGGCCATATTCAAGATGTAACAGAAAGATTTGCGAAAGCAGGATATTTAGCATTTGCACCAAACTTATATGAAAGACACGGGGAACCTATTGAAGATCTAAGTGATGAACGTGTAGAAGAGGTAAGAGCATTTCAAGATTCATTGCCACGCTCGATATGGTCCAATATAGAGGAAAGAGAGAAAGCTATACAAAAGTTGCCAGAAGAGAAACGAAAACGTATTTCTAGGACATTTGCAAAAATGTTTGGAGGGATGGATACAGCAGAATACATAAAGCAATTATTGGCTACAACTACCTTTTTAAGGGAAGAATGTGAGGTTTCAAAAGGACAAGGTATTGCATCCATCGGATACTGTATGGGAGGAGCTCTTTCTGCGTTGTTGGCTTGCCATGATAGTCAATTAAAAGGAGCTGTTATTTTTTATGGAAATGCTCCTTCTCAAGAAGAACTAGCTAAAATTAATTGTCCGGTCTATGGATTTTATGGTGAATTAGATAAGCGTATCACAGATCAGGTACCAGTTTTAAGTGATCATATGAAACAACAAGGTAAAGATTTTTCTTATAAAATATATAAAGATACCCACCATGCTTTCTTTAATGATACTAGGTCATCTTATAATATCATCGCTGCAAGAGATGCCTATCAAACTGCTTTACAATTTTTTAATGATGTATTGACTACAGAATAATAAATATAATAAAAATGAAAGCCCAGGATGATAAATAAGCCTGGGCTTTCATTTTTATTATAGTATTGGAGTTTTAGTGGTTGAAATTACAGTTGTTCATTAGAATCATATTGGTAACCAGAAATAATGCGGAAGTTCCCAAAGCTAATCCATTTGCAGATTTATGTTTAATCCCTAGTTGCTATTGTAATATTGGACCAATTATGGTGGTTTTAAATCCAAGAACCTACAATCCCATTTTTAAAGACCAGTGGTTTTGGAGGGAATAGATGTTACGATATGAAGGTTAACTTATATTTTTTTAGATTAGGGGTAATCTGAATGGTAGACATTTCAGTATGGTTCCACAAATTTGTTTGAGGTGAAATTATGAATATATTATGGGGATTTTTTGGGATATTTGTTGTATTAGGAATTGCATTTCTTTTGTCAAGTGCAAGAAAGGATATTAATCCAAGAACAATTATTTTTGGACTAGCAATTCAACTTAGTTTTGCATTTATTGTTCTAAAATGGGAAACTGGGCGTTCTGCATTAAATTGGATCACAATGAGAGTTCAAGATATTATTGGCTATGCAAACGAGGGGCTCACCTTCTTGTTCGGTCCATTAGCTAGTGCTGAAGAGTTTGGGTTTGTTTTTGCATTTCAGGTGTTGACGATAATTATCTTCTTCTCATCATTAATCTCCGTTTTATATTATCTTGGAATTATGCAATGGTTTATTAAAATTATTGGTGGTGCATTATCTAAAGTACTAGGTACTAGTAAAACAGAATCAATGTCTGCAGCAGCGAATATTTTTGTTGGACAGACAGAAGCTCCACTTGTTATTCGACCGTTTATAGCTAAAATGACACAATCTGAGTTATTTGCAGTTATGACTGGAGGTCTTGCCTCAGTCGCTGGTTCTGTGCTTGTTGGCTATTCCTTACTTGGTGTGCCACTTGAGTATTTATTGGCAGCTAGCTTTATGGCTGCACCAGCTGGTTTGATATTAGCTAAAATTATTTTACCTGAAACTGAGGAGACTGAGACTTTTGAATCTATCGAGATGTCAGATGATGATGATGTTGTAAACGTAATTGATGCGGCTGCTCGTGGTGCTGGAGATGGTTTAATACTTGCTTTAAATGTAGGAGCGATGTTATTAGCATTTATAGCATTAATTGCACTCGTAAATGGTATCTTAAGTGTTTTAGGAGGATTGTTTGGGTATAATGCTTTATCGCTTGAAGGGATCTTAGGCATACTTTTTTCACCTATTGCATTTGCTGTCGGTGTTCCTTGGTCGGAAGCGGTGACAGCGGGCAGTTTCATAGGACAAAAATTAGTATTAAATGAGTTTGTTGCTTACTCTGCATTTGCACCTCAAATTGAAGTACTATCTGAAAAAACGGTTATGGTTGTTAGTTTTGCACTTTGTGGATTTGCTAACTTGAGTTCAATGGCGATTCTGTTAGGTGGTTTAGGTGGACTAGCTCCAAGCCGGCGTCCAGACATTGCAAAGCTGGGTTTAAGATCAGTCGCTGCGGGGATGTTAGCTTCACTTTTAAGTGCTGCGATTGCGGGTATTTTTATTTAAGGATTTGTTAAAGCTCTTTGTATAGCACAGTTATGTTGGTTGAAACGGAGGGCGCGGAGACTACTGCAAGTGTATGGGATCGTGGAGACCATGCTCGCGAGCGACGAGGTTGCTCTCCGGACCGCCCTATGGTTCGCACAGCTCCTTGAGCAGATATTAATAAACGTATGATTCTTTCTAGGAAAATAAATACCTAATATAAAAACGGCTAAGTCGAACAGACGACAAGCCGTTTTATTTTCAATAGTCAATTCAAGTACAAAATATTAATGACTTTCTGTGTAAATTTGGAAAGTCACACCGAATTTATCGGTTACAATACCATATCCCGGGCTGAAGTCCGTTTTCTGGAAAGGCATGCTTACTTGGCTTTCTTGCTGTAAGGAATCAAAGATTTCATTTGACTTTTCAAGATTGGGACTAGTGATACATATCGTCACTTGATTTCCTTTTTGATGGGGTTGTCCAGGAAAAGTATCCGAAAACATTAATTCTGACTCTCCAATCTTTATCGTTGCGTGGGAAACACGATCTTTTGCTTCTTCTGGCAATTGAAAGTTTGGATTAGCAGGCATTTCGCCAAAAGTAATAATTCCTAAGACTTCTGCATTAAACACTTTTTCATAATAGTGAATGGCTTCCCTAGAATTCCCATCCATCACTAAATATGGAATTAATTTAACAGACATAAACTCAGCTCCTTGATTAACATCAACATAATTAATAGCATATTTCATAATAACCAAAATGAAACATTACCACAGAATTATATTTTAACCTATATTACCAAAAAATAACAATAGAATGTGCCCAGGAACAAGTGAACTATTATTTAGAAAAACTCTCCTAAGGTGGAGAAGAAAAAGCTAAGAAGTGATTAATCTTGCATATTCAGTAAAGAAACATGGGATACTAGGTGGTGAAAAATTAAGAGGAGGCCATTAAAATTGAGCTTAACAAATAGGGAGCAAATCGATATTAAAAAAAGTAATGAAGAAACTCTACAAAGGAATTCAGGCAATTATCAGTCAAAAGATGATGTAACAGCACAAAATGATGGTATACGTTATGATTATGATGATTCTTCCGATCTGAAATCCTAGGTGTAGAGAAACGTTTTTATACAGTCCAAGGATTTAAACGAAAAAACCAACGGAGACGATGTTTTCGCTGGTTTTTCTTTTTATGTTATGTATAAAAGTTCATTAAAGACTGGTAAATTTCCCAAAGTAAATTTTGTGGTTTTTAATATTTTTTGATGAGGTGTTCCCCATCTCACTAAAAAGCTAACCACGGCTATTCTCTTTGTTATAACATTCAATCAGATGAATTTTCTACTTTTTGTAACATAGTATGAGAAGTGATTGAGTATTAAATAGAAAAATAGTTTTTAGGGATTACATAGAAGATATAGCGACACTAGTAGTCAATAGTGTATGTAACTAATTTTTAGTAAAAGCTCAAATTCCTTGGTATTATTAAAGTATTAACAATAATACTAAGGCTTTTTTTATGGGATTCATATAAGGTACGAGGAGGAGATATATTAATGAAATATAATTTTGATGAAATTATTAACCGCCGGGATACATATTCATTAAAATGGGATGGTAGCGAATTAATTAAAAAAATGGGAATTACCCAAAGATACGACGAAGAGACCATACCTTTATTTACCGCAGATATGGATTTACCTGTACCACAGCCTTTAATTGATGCTTTACACAAAACAGTTGATCATAAAATTTATGGATATTCAATCTTTCCTAATGATTATTATGAAGCGATACAAAACTGGTTTAAGAAAAGGCACGATTGGGAGATTAAGAAAGAAGAGATTGTATATAGTCCAGGTACTGTTCATGCCATTAATATGGCTATAAGAGCGTTTACTAAACCAGGGGATGGGGTCATTATACAGCGTCCTGTTTATCCACCTTTTACAAAAGTCATTGTAGGTAATGGAAGACACGTTAAAAACAATGCATTGATTTGTGACGAAAATGGCTATTATTCCATTGATTTTGAGGATTTTGAATCGAAAGCAAGAGAAGAAAACACAAAGTTATTTCTTCTATGTAATCCCCAAAATCCAACAGGGCGAGTTTTTAATCGCGTAGAACTGCAAAAATTAGCTGATATATGTGCACAAAATGATGTGCTTATTATTGCTGATGAAATTCATGGTGATTTAATTAGAGTGGATCAAAACTTTATTCCAATTGCAAAATCGGTGACCAGTTCAGATCATATTATTACATGTACAGCAATCAACAAAACCTTTAATGTTGCTGGCCTTCATTGTACAAACGTTATTATCCCGAACCCTACGCTAAGAAAAATATATATTGCAGAACTGGGGATGCAATTGGCTTCTCCATTTACGATTTCAGCACTGATAGCCTGCTATAATGAGGGCGAGGAATGGCTTGAGCAATTGAAAGAGTATATTGATGGAACTATGGAGTGGGTAACGCGTTTTATCAAGGAGAGAATCCCAAAAGTAAAGGTTAGAATTCCGGAAGGAACGTATATCATGTGGATGGATTTTAGCGGGTATGGAATTTCACCCGAAGAAGTACATGATCGGATCTATAATAAAGCGAATGTAATCTTAGAAGACGGCATTATGTTCGGAAAAGAAGGATTGCAATATCAAAGAATTTGTTTGCCATCGCCACGACCAATAATAAAAGAAGCTTTTGAACGAATTGCCAAAGAATTTGAGGATTTGAATTAAGAAAAATGTTATTCTCGATTATTGAATAATTTGTACGAACCCTATGGAACCCGGTTTGTCTAACTCACCGGGTTTCTTTTTTGAGGATTACCTTGAATTTCAAATAAAAATTGAGATAAGTCTAATGACCTATTCTTCATGTTACTAAAATTAAAGAATAAATTAATTGTTACTTTTGTCTCTTTTACCACATTGTTTAAAGTGTTTTAATAATTTAATAAATATTTGAAACGGTGGAAAAAAATGGAGAATAGATTTAACGAGCTTATAACAAAATTTCCGTTTCTAGTAATTGCTTTAATGATTGGTATACCGGTAACTCTTGCGATAACATCGTACTACCTTTTTTATTGGTTAGCATTTGTAATTGTTGTATTTGGATTTAGCGGGATTTTCATATACAAGATTTTATATCAGGAAATAAGATTAAGAATTCATCATAAAAGGAAAAATAAGACTAATAGGCGCTATCAAAATAGTTGGGATACAAACCGAAAAAGAAAGAAACTAGAACGTAAACGCAAATTGGCCAAAATGTCTGTATATGAAAGAATTAGAGAAATGCTTATTAACATATTAAGCTATTTATTGGTACTTGGTATTTTTGTTGGGATCCCTATAGGTGGATGGTATATTGGCAAGGATTTCATATTAGATACTCCTTATTATTTCTTTCATCAATTTGAAAAAAAAACAGGGGTCTATCAAGGTGAACAAATTGTTTCAGGAAGAAAGTCGCTTTCTTATAAAATCGTTAATATTGATGACATGACTTTCCAAAGTGAGACACATATGGAGTTTGATTTTGGTGATAAAGTAACCATTGAGTATTTGCCGCATACTAAGTTAATTATGAATATTGTTGAAAGAGAAAATGGATATAAAGACAATTTATTTAATGATTCAAATTATGTGGTACAAGAACCATTTACTGAGAAAGAAAAAGAGTTAAAAGGCTCATGGATACAAGAAAATGAAGAAGGTCTTATATATAGTCTCACGTTATCAAGTAATCGATTAGGCATGTATAGTGATTCTAGTAAAATTGATGAACATAATAAGTATACAGGACGTTGGCGTTTTGATGAAAGCAATAGCACAGTTATTATAGAAGTTGAGCAAGCAGTCGATATCGATTGGCAATTAATTAAGCATCCTGATCAATTAGAATTTAAGGTTCTGAGTTATGATGATCAAACTCTTGTTACAGTGTTTCAGGATCAAGAAATTATGTTTACTTTAGAATACCATTAGGTTAAGGTGAATGAGTTCCAATGTTTCTAACAAGATACAATCAAATATAAATAAGCCCTCTCTAGTAATAGAGAGGTTTTTTATGTGAGAACTGAAAAACCAGAAATAATTCGTGACCTTTTCAAGTGTATATTTTATAGTTGAATGGAACTTTATATATTCTTATACATGGAGGTAATATGAAACCGTATGTAGGTCTACTATTAATTATATCAATTATTGCTATATCTTTTGCTGCCCTATTTGTAAGGTGGTCTGATGCACCAGCAACAATACTAAGTATGTATCGTATGTATTTGGCGGCTATCCTGTTATTACCTATGGTATGGACAAAAAAAGATGCATTTATTAAATTATCTAAAAGAGATTGGCTGTTTTTATCGATTGCGGGCATTTTTTTGGCTCTGCACTTTGCTTTGTGGTTTGAATCATTAAGACATACAACAGTAGCTAGCTCAACTATCATTCTAGCTTTACAACCTATTGTTGCTTTAATAGGTGGTTTTATTATTTACAAAGAAAAAGCAAAATTTTCTACCTTAGTCACAGTAGGAGTTTCACTAGTAGGAGTATTTCTAGTTGGTTGGGGAGATTACGGATTAAGTAAATTTGTTATTATTGGGGACATTTTATCATTTTTAAGCGTCATTGCTATTGTCTGTTATTTGTTAATTGGTCAATCAAAGGTAAAGACGATTTCCCATTGGATTTATAGCTTTTGTGTGTTTTTATTTGCAGGTGTTTCATTAACTATTTACAACCTGTGTACAGGTACTCCAATCAGTGGTTATAGTTCACGGGAATGGGGGCTATTTCTATTATTAGCTATTTTTCCTACTATTGCTCACGTTATATTTAATATGTTATTGAGCTATGTAAACTCGGCAACTATTTCAATGAGTATTTTAGGTGAACCTGTTGGAGCAACAATCTTAGCGGCCATATTTTTGGGAGAACGAGTTAATGCCTTGCAAGTTCTAGGGGGATTCCTTGCATTATTTGGTGTTTTTATATTTTTAATTCTTCAAAAAAATATTTCTACTAAAAAAGAGACTACTAGTGGTTTATGAGAAAAAACATACTATGGCAATCCCTCGAGGTGATGTTAACGGTTTAATGTGTTTATTAGAGCATTATCTTTAATAAATTGATAAATCGTTTAGCAATATGGGACTGAAAGCTACCCTTAATTGTAATAATAATCACTTCTAACGTCCCTATTTTTAAGGATGACAACTAAAGTGAAAAGATTAATGATTATGTTAAGAAAAAGTGATGCGATCCTGTTTTATTTAGGAAAGAAAGCATAAAATAGTAGTTCATTTGTCGTGCTTAATTTAATTAAATATTAGAATTATAACCAAAAATGTGAATATTTGAAACCAAAGGTTGTGACTATATAGTATTATTAATAGTAGTGTAAGATTTATGAAAGGTGGTGTTTTGTATTTGGGGATATTATTCTCTTTTTTAAGTGCTTTATCATTTGCATGTAGTAATCTATTTGTAAAAAAGGGGATGTCAACAAGTCAGGATAATAGTGGATACTTTATTTCGGTTATTAGCAATTTTATTATTTTAGGATTGGTATTTTTAATTAGTCTTCTTTTCAATGGTTTTTCCTTTANATGTAGTAACCTATTTGTAAAAAAGGGGATGTCAACAAGTCAGGATAATAGTGGATACTTTATTTCGGTTATTAGCAATTTTATTATTTTAGGATTGGTATTTTTAATTAGTCTTCTTTTCAATGGTTTTTCCTTTACATTTTCTTGGACCGCTCTATTTGTCTTTGTTATGGCAGGACTATTAACAACTGGTTTTGGTAGATTCCTATCTTTTAAAGGTATCAAACAAGTTGGTCCGTCGCGGGCATCCATTATTAAAAATGGATCGCCTATTTTCAGCATATTGTTCGGAGTAATTGTCTTAGGGGAAACATTAGGTCTTTTTGCTTTGATAGGGATTATGTTAGTTATTGGTGGCATTTATTATCAAGGTTATAAGGATTTTAGATTAAGTGAATCATCTGTTTCACAACTTGATTCAAAGCAAACACGACTTGGTTTTTTATTTTTAGTTTTATCTGCTTTATCTTTCGGAATTGGTCAAGGGGTAAGAAAACAGGGACTTCTCATCTTAGATAATGCGTTCTTTGGTGCGTGGGTAGGAGCAATAACTTCGCTGATTTTTATAAGTGTATATGAGTATAAAAATGGGCAACTATCCTCACAAATGAAGGTAATTTTTTCAAAGAATATTAATCGTAATTATCTTGTAGCGGGCTTGCTTACTAGCTTAGGAGCACTATTTTTCTTTCTAGGTGTTGCATATACACAAGTTTCGTATGTGAGTGTAATTGTAGCAATTGAGCCATTGTTAACTGTTTTCTTAAGCTCATTGATTTTCAAAAAGGCGTTAGAGTCTATTACAGCTCAAATTTGGGTTACTTCATTAACTGTTATGATAGGAACAATTATCATTGCGATTTATTCGTAAGAGATATTACAGTTACAAGTTACGCTTATCTAGTTCCATTCAAATTTGCTCTATGCTGAAAGAATTTTAGAAATGCTAGGTGAGTTATTTTGGATGAAGAGTTTAAGTGAAGATTGATTTAATTGTAACGCAGGGAAATCCCTGCGTTATTATTTTTTTGAATTTGAAAATGGATTTAAGGAGCTCTACAAAAGCGGAATATTACCTTGCTTGCATTCTTCAATCACTTTATCATTCCACACAGAAACTTGGACCTCCCCAATATGTGCCTTTCTAAGGTAAAACATACATAAGCGGGACTGACCAATGCCTCCGCCAATTGTGTAAGGTAGTTTTTTGTTTAGGATATATTGGTGATAATCAAGGTCTATTCGATTTTCATTTCTTGTCAGCTTTAATTGTTTTAAAAGCGCTTTTTCATCTACTCTAATTCCCATTGAAGAGATCTCAATAGCTTTCTCTAATACTGGGTACCAAAAAATAAGGTCTCCATTTAGTGACCAATCATCATAATCAGGAGAACGTCCATCATGTTTTTGACCAGATCGTAAATTTCCTCCAATTTTCATAATAAAGACAGCACCAAACTCTTTAGCGACTTTATCTTCACGTTGTTTCGGAGATAAATTTGGGTAGGTGTCCTCGAGCTCTTGAGTGGTAATAAAGCTAATCTCCTTGGGTAGAATTGGTTCAAGATGAGGATATAATTTATTGATGTACCTCTCAGTAGCCGTTAGTGCCTTATAAATTTTTAGGACTTCCGATTTTAAGGTATTCAGATTACGTTGTTTATAGGCAATGACTTTTTCCCAATCCCACTGATCGACATACATAGAATGGAAGTTGTCTAAGACCTCGTCTCTTCTAATAGCATTCATATCTGTATATAATCCTTCACCAACATGAAACCCATATTTTGCAAGTGCTATCCTTTTCCACTTTGCAAGAGATTGAACAACCTCTATGGATGCATTATTGATATCTAACGCATCAAACGAAACGACCCGTTCTTGACCATTAAGATTGTCATTGATTCCATTTCCAGACTTTAAAAGAAGAGGACCAGATACTCGTATTAAATTTAACTCTTTCGATAAATTACTTTCAAAATGATCTTTTACTTTTTTTATCGCTATTTCAGTTTGAATGAAATTCAATGCTGGTTGATATACGTTTGGAATAATAAGGGTTTTTGTCATAGGTTACCTCCAGTAATTTCATAGTACTAGGTGATTACCTTTTAACCTATGATTTAGCCTTACGATTTGCATCAGCATATGCCTAAGTCTATGCACAAAACCAGCGGGGGAATTTGTAGCCATCAGGATATTTGATTCAACTTAACTTTAATTGTAAAGCCTAGAGATTCGTGCTTTGATTTTGTTCTAAATATAAATTATAGGCTAATTGGAGAAATTTGTGTTCATCTACATATTAGTAGATAAAATTGTTAAGTGCCTTATGCAAAAAGTAATGCGGTGAAAATATATAAAACAGTCGCAATAGCTGCACCAACTGTTGATAGTTTAAGTTTATAACGAGCATATTCCACCAGCTCCATATCTAATATAGATGCGGTAGTAATTGTTGTATCACCTAAAGGTGAGGTTAATGCTCCAAATGCGCCACTTGCAAACACAGCTCCCACTGTTAGTGGGATAGAGGCACCGGTAGAAACTGCTAATGCAATACCTAATGGCATAAACAACCCCCATGTTCCCCAAGAGGATCCAATAAAATAACCGACAACGGATCCGATAATAAAAATCGTTGCAGGGGTCATGAAAGCAGGTAAAAACGATCCTAATGAAGAGCTGACAAAGTTTGAAAAACCAAGATCCTCTGCAGCAAGTGTTAGTGACCAGATTAGTATCAGTAGCGATATGGCTTGCATCATCTGATTACCACCATCGTAAAAATGGTACATAATTTCGTTTAATGGCTGTTTGCGTAAGATATAAAAAATAAACGTGAAGATTAGCGTAATAAAGACAGCTAATAGCATAACAAATGTAGCATCAGCCATCGAAAAGGCTTCAAGTACTGTTTGTGCTCCTTTTTCTTTGCCATCCTGCCATAATAAATACAAGGATAGACCTAGGAGCAAAAATACAGGAATAATCAAATTCCAAGGCTGTGCTTTTACCATTGACAATTCTTTTTTGATTCCAGCACGGTGAAATTCATGTTCTTCATCTTCATTATGGTCTGCTTTTTTTCTGCTCTGATTAGATTTCTTCTTAGAAGGCCAAAGCGTCTGTACAATCCCGATGATTAACATGACAATCGCATAAAAGTTAAACAAGATGCTTAGTAAAAATACTTCATACGGTGACATATCTAAATTTAGTCCCCGAATTCCACCTTCGACTAAAGAAACCATAAACCCAACAAACGCTGTAGCTACAGGTAATAGTACTATCACTGATTCTGTTGAGATGTCCATGGTCATCCCGACTTTTTCCTTAGATAGGTTCATTTTTTTTATTAGTGTTTTAACAATCGGTCCTATCATCATAATCCTAAACATTGGCATCATGAACGTAAAAGGTAATGTAAACCAAATAAGTCCAAGGATCCCGCGCTCAGACTTAATTTTCGTGCCAATCCATTCTGAAAATCCTTTAATACCTCCAGCGATATTCATCATCCCTACTAAACCGCCGAATACATAAAGAAAACTTACTATTTTAATATTCGTTTCATCGGATAAGGTTGTTACTATGTAAGAAATCGACTGTTGTGTACCAGTTATTATGTTCGCTGTAACAATAATAGATCCAACAAGAAGTCCAACTACAAGACCAGGTAAGATGTCTTTTAACCAAATTGCCATTATTATCACAATTAAAAATGGAATTAATGAAACCCATGTTTGATCCAAAGTTTCGTCCCCCTAAAACGTCCGTAAACGATTATAATGTCTGTGTCAGTTCCCACATAGTATTGCCACAGCTAGAAGGGGATATTAATAGAAATTGGAAATCAATTTGAAAAAATAGAGACATTTAGAGTTGTTATGAAAACTTTTTATAGCACAAAATAAGGCACTATGGTGTCAGGACATCCATAGCGCCTTATTGTTTTATATTAATTGGGTTTTTACCCAAGTAAAAGCATATCTATCCCAATATCGTTAAGATTATTGTTGAGTAGTAGATGGGAAAATTTCTAGATACTTAGAGTCAAGTGCGTCCTTAGCTTCTTGAATTTCTGTTGCAGCTAATGTGTCTAGTTGTGCTTTTCCTGCAGTGATATCAGTTGTTGCCTGAGCATCAGCTTCAGATTGTAATGTAGCATTATATTGAGTGATAGCTGTATCTACTTCTGTTTTTTTAGTTTCATTATGATTACCAAGCTCAGAAGTAATTCTATTTTTTAGAGCAATTAAAAATGTATCAAAATCTGTAACTTCAGAAGCATGCGTAGTATTCGCACTAGTTGAAAGTTCATTTTTTTCTAAACCTAATGTATCAGCTATAAATGATTTTACATTATCCAATAATGGTGAAGCACCAAATGTAACACCTGCTCCTAAGGTAATCGTACCTGCCACTACAATAGTTACAACCTTTTTCTTTAGGCTGCTCTTTTTTGTTGGTTTTGAGAATTTTTCTGTTCTTGACATGATTGGTTGCATATTCCTCTTCCCTTCAAATGAGATTCTTTTATTTTTGAATCTCCACTTTTATATAATAAAAGTGGCAACTGGCTGACATAGTGCTTTACACCTTAGTCCCTATAGCTTTGCGTCCATGCTTTTCAACATGTTTGCGAGATTAAATATACTAACTTTTTTCATCTTCAGCAATCTGAAATTATTGCTATTGCAGGAAATCTTTATCCAAATAAATGGAAGAGTTTGTTTTCAATAAGTATAGAACTAAGTAAATTGTTGTTTCGATTTATTCATTAGTTAGGGTTTCCAAGTAATTACCAATCAAAAATAAGAATAAATTCATTACTATCTTTTCCAAACTATTACTGTCGTTTATGAAGAAATTAGTGATCAAATTCAAAATATGAAAGGGCTAAAAAATTGAAGAAAAATTCAGTACTTTTACTTTGTATTATTTTCGTTGTGTTGATTAATGAATTTCCTGCATACGCGGTACAAATTAAACCAACTAATATTTACGTAGTGCAATCGGGAGATTCTTTAGAGGAAATCGCAATGAAGTATGAAACCTCCGTAGAAGAAATAAAAGCAACAAATGGTTTACAAGAGAACGTATTATTTGTTGGTCAGAGATTGTGGGTTCCGGTGTTGTACGAGGTGGTTGCTGGAGATACACTACAGACGATTGCTAGGGCACATAATTCTACAGTCGAGATCATAAAAACAACAAATGGATTGTCCTCTGATGAATTACATCTCGGGCAAATAATAAAGATTAATCCTAAAAAAATGACGATGCAAGGAAAGCATATTCTGATGACGAGGGATGAATTTAAGAATTGGCTACAACATCATAAATTTAGTCGTAAAATAACACTAATCCAACATCATCATACATGGGCACCATCATATAAACATTTTAACGGTTATAATCATTTTTCTATGCTGAAGGGAATGGAGAACTATCATATTAGAGAAAAGGGGTGGAAGACAATTGCGCAAAATATCACAACTTTTCCAGATGGTAAAATAGCCGTATCTCGACCGTTTAATGTAACTCCTGAAGGATCAATAGGATGGAAGGCCAATTCAGTAGGATTAACCATTGAAAATGTTGGAAACTTTGATAGGGGACATGATGTCATGACAGCAGAACAAAAAGAAACGATCGTTTATATCACTGCTTTGTTAAGCATGAAATTTGGGTTAACTCCTTCTATTGATAGCATCACTTACCATCATTGGTGGAGTTTGAAAACGGGGGAAAGAGTGTTAGATAAAGGGCCTGAATATAATGTCAAAACCTGTCCAGGCACAAACTTTTTTGGAGGAAATACAACGACTAGCGCTAAAAATAATTTTTATCCACTTGTAGAACGTAAAATCCAGGAAATTTCAGCATCACATCAATAAATATATTTCTTAAAACTTTAAAATATTGATTGGAGAACAGATGGCAGAAATATGGATTCAGGAAGAAAAACTTACTGATACATTTTTAGATAATATCGGTCATTATATAAAAATCGAAGGGAATACACAATCCATATATTTTATAAATGAGTGCTCTGAAGAAGACAATTATGTAGATAGGAACCGTAGGTTTTTACAAGATTTCTTATTATTTCAAAACAGATATCCTATATATGTTACCTTCGTATCATATGATGATAATACTGAAGACTTTATCACTTTATTTAAAAAAAATAGTATAGATTATGAATTAAATTTTCTTCAGGAACAAAGGACATATTATACCCTATTTCAAAAACATAAATATCATCCACCATGTTTTACGGTAACGATCATGGAACCACGCTCATTATTACTTACGATCGAAGAAACCTACTGGCTACCTGCTCAGAATGAGTTTTACGCTATTTCATATTCTGACAATTTATTATTTCAGTTAGCAAGGGTAAAAGAATGGGGGAGAGTAAAGGAACGTTCCATACCATGCTTTTTTACAGGGGTGGAAAACACGTTTATAACTTTATTCCATGATGGAGATGGATTTTATTTATATTCTAACGAGGAGAGGTATTCAACAATAGGGAATTTATGCTCTCAATTACCCAGAGGTACGATTATTGCACAGATTAATGATTCCGTATTGTAAATTTAAAAAAGAGCAACCAGTTTATTCAGTTGCTCTCTTGCCTATTATTTAGTATTTGATTGACTTCCGTAACAACTGTACTTGGACTGAATGGCTTAGATATAAAAGCATTTGCTCCTAAACTGAACCCACGTTTGTGATCGCTCTCCCCGCTTTGTGCCGTCAACAAAATAACAGGGGTATTTTTTACTTTCCTTATTTCTTCTAGAACGGTAAACCCATCTTTACCAGGCATAAATACATCTAGTATGATTAAGTCATAATTCTCTTGTAGTGACTTTTCTAATCCATCGTTTCCATTGGCAACAATATCAACAATATATGATTCCCGTTCTAAATAAAGCCTTAATAAGTTACTAAGTCTAATCTCGTCTTCTGCAATTAATATCTTCAAACCTAGCAAAACCCCCGATACTTTATTGTATAATTATTATTTTACATGAAAATGCGCTTTTGCCTATAGTGATAGTAAAAACATTTTTGTTTACAACAAAAGAATGCACATAGAAGATATATCTAACATGTGCATTCTTTTTAATTAATATGTTTTCAAAATTAAGAATAAACTGCATGGCTCTTTAACTAGCATCTTTTACAATAACAGGGGTGGAAATTCTTTACCGTTTTTTCTTTTTTGATTGATCAATAACAGGGGCTTTTTTGTTAACTTTTTCTAAAATAATTTGTACATGGACACTCTTTTCATCGATAGGGTGAACGCTTGATACTTTACCCTTCCGACCTTTAATCTTAAGATCTTCGTTTACGGAAGGAACCTGATTAAGTAGCTGACTTAATAAAAGATTTTTGTTTTCGAAAAAATGAACACTGTACATGGTCTCACCTATTTTCATATAGTATTAGTTACAAAAGATTATTTTGTAGTCTCTATATAAATATTTGATGGTAATTAAATTTAGACCAAGCTATTTTTATTATCGGAGAGAAGCATGAACTTGTTCCACTAAAGCTGAGTTTTATTGTGTGGATTCTTTTTTATCTGTTTTGAATAAGCTTTTCGAAACAGAATTAAGCTTATTTAAAAATCTGTTAAATCCGAAACCAACAAAAAAGGCGATACTTATTTGGGCATAGGGTGCATCTTTATAATCGGTAAACTCAATAAACAGGATGCCACTTTGTATTAAAGTCACTGCAATAATGGCTGTTCCTGTTGCAAAAATGGGATAAAAAATGTACATAATCCACTCTCTATAATTGGTTAATTCATCTTCAATATAGTGAGAACAAAACATGTAAAGATGACGTAAAGAAGCACCTATTGATCCGGCAAAGAAATAATACAAAAAGATTTTTATATCAGAAATGTATGGAAAGACTTTTTCTATAGCTCCCGTCCACAAGGCACCGACAGCTAAAAAGCTTCCAAAGAACAGTAGGGAAAGATAAGTTAGAATAACTATCTTTAACCATCTTTTCAAAACTAATCACCTCTGTCTCAGATGATTTATTGTATGAGATATGAAGATAGATGTGAGAACAACTTAAAATGATAGCGATTGAGGTGAGAATGAGTGGTTGAATCAAGGTGGAGAAGTAACACAACATAAATGAAGTGGAAAGGGGAAGAGTGACGAAATCTTATATGCATCACTCTTCAACTTCTTTATTATTTAGAATTATTTTTTCAAAAAGCTGAATGGCTTTAATTACTTTTGGAAATCCCGTATAGGGAATGCAATGTAATATAATGCTTTGAATTTCTTCGTTAGATAATCCAATATGTTTGGCAGAATGTAAATGCAATTGCAGTGCTTCTGTTTCTCCATGTGAAACTAAAGAGGAGATAGTGATACAAATTTTCTCCCTTTCCGATAATGCAGGTATAGAATAAATATCACCAAATGCAAATTCAGTTATAAGATCTGCTAATAATGGGGTATTGGTTCTTAATTTTTCAACAGCCTCCACCCCTAATTCGCCAGAATAATGGCGAAGATTATTTAAACCTATATTTGTACGTTTAGACATTCATATCCCTCCTATCACTGAAAATCATGAATTTACGAGAATCGTGCAGTATTATGCATCTCTTTTTAAAGTTGGGGGTACTTCTTCGGGGTCGACCATTATTTCAATGATGGTTGGTCCTTTATTAGTTAATCCCCTTTCAATTGCAAGTTGTATATCACTTTCATTCATACAGCGATATCCATTACAAGAGAATGATTTTGCGAAGGATACAAAATCAACCGTATTTTGATAAATGGCATGGCCAGGACACTGTTGCCAATGTTTCATACCTGTTTCAACCATGTCAAGACCACTGTTATTAAATACAAAGAAAAGAACAGAGGCGCGATGATCTACGGCAGTAGCTATTTCAGTTCCGTGCATTTGCATACAGCCATCACCTGTTATACAAGCAATTGGAGTATTGATGTCTTCACTAGCAATACTAGCGCCAATTGCATATCCGATTCCATTCCCCATTGCAATAAAACGATCATCAAAGAAAAATGTATTAGGTTGATAAACATCAAAATGCTTTACAGCATAATATGCATGGCTGCCAACATCAGCAAATACCTTAGTATGATCAGGCAAATTTTTCCTAATGACCTTAATGGCTGTGACTGATGAAATATAGGGAGTAGACTGTTTGTCTTCTTCATAGTCAATTGCAGCAGCTGCCTGTAGGATAGGAATAGGTCGACCTAGATTAACAGGTCTATTAGATTTCATGGTCATCTCTAAAAGAGCTATTAAATTTTCTTTAATATCCCCTGGCACATATGTTGTTGGTCTAGGGATTGACTTACCTACAAAAGTCGGATCATAATCAAAATGAATAACATTTTCTGGATAAAAGGATGAATTAAATCCTGATAAAGACATATCAGTCAATGAAGAACCAATAACTATCATTACATCGACTCCGGATTGTAAAAATAGGTCAGCTTGCTCCGAACCTCCCAATCCATAGCTCCCTAATGAAAGTGGGTGGTTAGTAGGAAAAGTCCCTTTACCACCACCAGTTGTAATCACAGGTACATTCCATCTAGTTGCAAGTTCATAAATTTCCTCGTAGCTATTCGCTGAACGTATTCCTTTTCCAAGTATAAATACCGGATTTTTAGCGGCAGTGATTAATTGGAATACATCATCAATATTTGACGCCTTGGTGGCAGGAATAGATGGAAAGGAAATCTCAAAAGAAGGAATTTCCTCAACTAAGACATCTAAAGGAATTGATAAATGTACCGGCCCCTTTACTCCTGAAAAAGCTTTTTCAACTGCATGCTGGAGATGGGATTGAAAGGAATCGCCTCTTTCAACTCTTCCGCTATACTTGGTTACTGGTTCAAACATCTTAACAAGATTCGACCCAAACTGTGATGAATCTTGACTATAAGACTTTCCGATATTTGCAGCCGAAACTTGACCGGTTAGGAAAAGTACAGGTAGGTTATGTGCCATGGCTTGTCCAGCCGAGGTTAATAAGTTGATTCCGCCGGGTCCAGAAGTAGCAAATGCTACTCCTAGTGTATTTCGCTGCAATGCAAAGCCACTTGCCGCATAACCTGCACCTGTTTCGTGTCTGGTTAACACGAACGTTAAGTTTTGCTTGTTTATTTCCGTTATTAAAGGAACTACAGGACGACCAGGAACTCCAAAAATATGCGAGACATTCCAATTCTTTAGATGTTTAATTAAAATCTCTAGGACTGTTGGCAAGTTTTCTCATCCCTTTACTTGTTTTGTGCAATAATCGGTAGCTTTATTTTAAAAGTTGTTCCTACGTCTTTTTGAGTTTCGACATTTATTAAGCCATTATGATTTTGGATGATTCTTTGACAAACAGATAAACCAAGGCCTGTTCCAGTATTTTTTGTTGTAAAAAATGGAGTGAACAGGTTTTTCAACGTTTCCGAATCGATTCCTTTTCCTTGATCAACAACTGAAATTTCGATCATATTAGTAGATTGACTTTTATTTAGTAGGATCTTAATGACACCACCGTTGCTCATTTCCTCAATAGAATTTTGTATTAAGTTAATAAGTACTTGCTTTATTTGATTTTTATCAATAAAAATAGGAAGTTTTTCACTAATATCATCAAAAAATGAGATCGAAATATTATGTAAGTTTGCTTGACTTTCCATAAATAGGATAGTCTCAACAATTAAGTCTTGAACATAAATCTGTTTACGACTAGGTGCTTCTGGTTTAGATACCATAACAAAATTATTGATTAACTCATTAATTCTCTCTAATTCTGTTCGTATGATATTAAAATATTCCTTCGTTTTTTGATCAGCTAAGTTTGTCTCTAATAGTTGTAAAAATCCGCTAATTGGGGTTAAAGGATTACGAATTTCATGTGCTAATCCTGCACTCAATTTCCCTATAACCGATAGTTTTTCGTTCGCAATAATTTGCTGTTCTAATTCAAAGCGATCTGTAATATCTCTAAATTGGCCAAAAGCTCCTATCATTTGATCCTCATCATAAATAGGTAAGGCATCAAAAAGGCAAACCTTATTAATTTTGCTGTCTTCAAAAAAATGAACTTCAATATTCTCGAATTTCTTGCCTTGAGTAAGTACTTCTTCAAAGTACTTTGAGAAGCCCTCAAAGTTATTAATTTTTTTCCCTATAACCTCATCGCACTTTAAGCTAGTATAATCTTCTGCCACTTTATTAAAATCAGTGATATAGCCTTCTTGATCCGTAATAATAATCCCATTTTTGGTGGAATTAATTAGAATCTGATTAAATAAATCTAATTGCTTATTTTTCTTTCTTAATTCTATTTCTCTCTCAATTGAGTCAACAGCAGAAGATACTAGTCCTAAATGAAAAGATGCGGCTTCTTCTAAAGATGTCATTAATGTTATTGTTCCAGTTAAACCATTACCTAAAATGAACTTGCAGCTTGAACATGAGAAGTTATACAATACGTGATGGAAATGGTCTGTCCCTTTTACTTGTATTGGTTGGTTATGATGTAAGCAAAGAAAAATTGAGTTCGTACCAGCATATTTTTCATCAAAACTAAAACCTTCTTTGATGCCGATCTGTTCCTTTATATCGTTACTGCCAATAACATTTAAAATATTACACTCGTCATCTGAAATTAATACTATGGCGGGAATATCATTCAAGAAGAAGAATAACTTCTTCACGAAATATTCTGTTAGATTAATGAGATCAGAATACATGTCTTGTCTATGTTTTAAATCTTGTTTATTAAGAACTGTTACATGCTCTGGCGAAGACAAAGGATCAATTCCATAGTAATGCTCACAATTATACTTGGAATTGATAATATACCAAGGTTCTGTTTTCATTTGGATAACATTTCCTTCCTTATCCCAAAATAGTAAAATATATAATTAAAATAACTATAATATATCGTTAAGAAAAAGGATGTCGAAATATGTAGAAAGTTATTTAGTGAATTTAAAATTTTGTTGAAATTACAGAAAATAATTGTAATCCTCTGGGTTTTTTTATAGTAATAAGGAACTAGGTTAAAAGTATCATAGAATAATTTATAGGTAAGTAATCAGAATTTTTAATTGATGACACTATTATTTAGATCAGAAGAACAGAAGTAAGGACCGTAAATGGGTCCTTACTTTTATTATCTATAAATTTTCTCCACTTTAAAGGTTCTAATTAGAATACCGTTGTATTTGGCCGCGTATTTCTCCGTCAGGATTTTGTGCTGTGTGCACATTTACATACGTTTTTCCATCTTTCATTAGGTCTAACAACACACTTAGAGGTTTTCCTTGTAATGGACCAACAAGGTCATCCTTAGTAATAACTCCATCTACTGTACCTTTTCTTACACTTATATCTGGATTAGCAGGACCGAATAGGAAGGCTACAACGGGACCATTGAAACCTCTTCTGCCTATGTGAATATGCGCTTGTGTAAAGTTCTCGAGATCATTCACAGTTAATTGATAGGCCATTCTTCGTTCATCCTTGCTAACTTTAAATTTAACCAGACCTTCAGCGCTTGTACGAACTGGTGGCACTTCTTCCGAACCGCTTAATCTTGCAAAGAAAAGTTGATTGTTTTCCATTTTTGTCCTCCATTAATTGCATATTATAATACATTTTATTTTCATGGTGCTGTTTTGCTTGGACGTTTTCACTAGTAAAGTAATTAAATATATTGCGATAAGTTGTATTATTTTCCGGAATTTTTGATCATTGCGGAAGGTAGAATAGTTATTATTTAGAAAGTTGAAATTTAATTTATAGAATAAGAAGGAGATAGTGGATCCTGTAAAGTATATAGAAGCCTTTTTACATGTGGACTAGGTTAACAAAATATACAAACTTATATTAGTCTTCATACATATAAATTAGTAGGAAGAAGGGAGGTGTTTTAAAATGGACGTACTAAAAAGAAGGCGTGGACTATGTATATTTCCAGGTTATAGATGGTGTGGACCAGGCTGCAGTGGACCGGGTGCCCCAATCAATGATGTTGATGGTTGTTGTAAAATACATGATAAATGTCTAAGAACTAGAAAATCTCAATGTCAATGTGATCAGGAATTTCTGGAATGTCTTAGGCCAAAAATGAGCCGCCACTCGGATAAAGGAAAGAAAGCAACAATTATGTATGGCTACATGAAAGTTCAAACACTATTCACTTGTAAAAAATGAGAATGAACACGATAGTAGTAATACATATCGTATTCATATCATTTAATTGCCAAAACCTTGCAGTAATACTGCGAGGTTTTGATTTTTATAGTATTAATGGATCAATTATATCGAAATGTCCCAAATTGTCACAAAATTTTCAAAAAATTATACAAAATTTAAAATATTTAATTGCAACAGTTTTAGAAATGTTGTATATTATGAATAGTTTGAATTTTCGAATCTAACAATATGATTTGAAAGTTCTTAGTTTAATAGTTTTACATACATCCTAGACACCGCTAAAAACTAAATGTAATTAATCAATCAATCCGTTTTTTATAAAGAGATATTAAGGATTGATAAAAAAATAGGAGGAGGCTGTTATTATGAGTACACAAGAAGTAAAAGTAGAAAAGTCAGTTGATAGTTTACACTTTATTAATGGAGAGTATGTTCCTTCACTTTCAGGTAAGGTTGCAGACAATATTAATCCAGCAACAGAAGAAGTTATTAGCTATATTGCGCAAGGTGGAAAAGAGGAAGTAGACGCTGCTGTAGCTGCTGCTAAAAGAGCGTTAAAAGGCCCTTGGAAAAAGTTTACGTTGGATCAAAGAATTGCAGTAATTCGTAAAATTGGCGATATTATTTTAGAAAGAAAAGATGAGCTTGCTCGTCTTGAATCATTAGATACTGGTAAACCAATTTGGTTATCTAGCAGTATAGACATTCCAAGAGGTGCGTTTAACTTCCACTTCTTTGCAGATTACCTTCGTTCAATGGGAACAGAAGCATACCAAACAGACGATACTGCTATTAACTATTCTGTTCGTCGTCCTGTTGGCGTAGTTGGGATTATCAGTCCTTGGAATCTACCATTATTACTAATGACTTGGAAACTTGCACCTGCTCTTGCAGCTGGAAATACGGTTGTTATCAAACCAGCTAGTTTAACTCCAACTACAGCAACTCTTATTGGGGAAATTTGTAAAGAAGCTGGCGTGCCAGATGGCGTAGTAAACGTTGTTAACGGTTCTGGTAGCGTAGTAGGGACTGCTTTAACTGAGCATAAAGATGTGGATGCGATTACATTCACAGGTGAAACAGTAACTGGCCAAACAATTATGGCTTCAGCGTCTAAAACATTGAAAAAGCTTTCATATGAGCTTGGTGGGAAAAATCCAAATATCATTTTCGCGGACTCTGATTTAGATGAAGTTATTGAAACTACATTAAAATCAAGCTTTATCAACCAAGGTGAAGTTTGCCTATGTGGTTCAAGAATCTATGTAGAGCGCGCTGCATATGATGAGTTCCTTGAGAAGTTTGTTGCTAAAACAAAAGAAATGGTAGTGGGTGATCCTTTCGATCCAAAAACAAAGGTTGGTGCTTTAATTGGTAAAGGACACTATGAAACAGTTCTTAAGTATATTGAATTAGCTAAAGAAGAAGGCGGAACAATCCTTACAGGTGGCAAGCGTCCTGAAGGTTTAGATAAAGGTTACTATATAGAGCCTACTATTATTACTGGACTTGATCGTACTTGTCGCGTTGTTAAAGAAGAAATCTTTGGTCCAGTTGTAACGGTTATTCCATTTGACAGTGAAGAAGAAGTTCTTGATCAAGTTAATGACACAGAATATGGTTTAAGTGCATCAATTTGGACAAATGACTTACGCCGTGCACATCGTGTTGCTCAAGAAGTTGAAGCAGGTATTATCTGGGTTAACACTTGGTTCTTACGCGATCTTCGTACACCGTTTGGCGGTATGAAACAAAGTGGTATCGGTCGTGAAGGCGGAATGCACAGCTTTGAGTTCTATTCAGAGTTATCAAATATTTGTATTAAACTATAAAATACAATTACTTAAAGAACAGGGGAAAGGGTCAATAAATCATCGGGCCCTT
The DNA here is from genome assembly GCF_900240995.1 of Bacillus sp. Marseille-P3661. Lineage (NCBI taxonomy): Bacteria > Bacillati > Bacillota > Bacilli > Caryophanales > Bacillaceae > Bacillus > Bacillus sp. Marseille-P3661. The sequence goes on along the minus strand of NZ_LT965953.1, from coordinate 1,994,222 downwards.
TCCTTTTTTTACAGGTAAATTCCAGTTCTTCACTATAAATTAGTCATCATTTTTACCAAAACGATCATCCATTTCTATGTCATCCCGTAAAACATCTCTTTTTGGCCGCTTTCCCCAAAAGAACCCCCATGGGTCTCTTCGCGGATAATCATCTTTCTTCCTTTCATGGATAATTTCAACATTTTTAGCATGAATCACTAAATTGTCAACATGGAGTACTTTTTTCTTTTTATGATCAGACATACTAACACCTCCTCTATATGTTAAATCGTTTATATTTTATTCAAACGAATGTCCTAGTGTATGGGCATTTTTCATGTCTTTAGTATTCTTGTTGTGCCAAGTTTCTACTGGAATTCATGAATAATAGGAGAAATAGCAGATTATTTGTAAACAATAATTGTTTATATTCAACAATTTATGTAGAACTTGTATCCTGGATATATGAATAAAACTAAACGGATGATAAATCAAGAAATCTAATTTATCATCCGCTTAGTTTTGTATTCTGGAGGTTTTTACAAAGAATAACTTATATTTTTAAGTTGAATCCTTTTGTAGGTATTTTAATAGCTGGTCTATTATCGAGAAATCCTCTTGCTAGAACCTCGTTAACTGTAACGTTTTTCTTATCACTGTTTAGCATTTCTGCTGTTATGATATCGCCAATGGCAATACCGAAGTCACCGTTATCTATTAAGCTAACTAACTTGCATTCGAAATATCCTACTGCATCAGCTAGGATAGGGCAGCCTGTTTCTCGGTATATAAATTGGTCTTCTCCCAGAGATTTGATATCTTGCTTGCCTTCAAGGAAGAATGCATCATGGAAATCTTTATGATCTTCTGGCACCATTGAAACGGTCCACACGCCTCCTTTCCGTACAATATCGTAGCCTTCAAAGTCTTTAGGAAAGCAAGTTAGCATCCGAGGAGGCTCGTGGGAACATTGGGTACTCCAGCAGCCAAAATGGAAATGGGCTCTTTCTCCATCGCTTGTAGCGATAAACAGACTACCACGGATTCTTTCTTTATAAACGTTGTTTGCAAACTCATTATGTGTTTTAGAGTGCACCAAAATACCTCCCTATATGTAGCAATTTATACTATAATAACATAGCTGTCTAAAAAATTTAAATAATCAAAATAATGACCCTAGTACATTAACACAATTGAACTCCAAAACTGACAATGACTAAAAACCGAGACCTAATGTCCCGGTTTTTACATTTGTTTTCAAAACTCTTCATCAAGTTCAACTAGTAGTGTCCCTATATTTGTATCATTTATCACGAGATCCGCATATGAATCAAAAAGGTTATGATCTCGATTTACTATTACTAGTTTTGAACCATGTTCTTTTGCGATAATTGGGAATTGATTTGCAGGTGAGACTGTTAAAGATGAGCCTAATACGATAAATAATTCAGCCTTTTCTGTTTCTTGTAGTGCAATACGAAAGGCATCCTCGGGTAATGACTCGCCAAACAAGATAATGGATGGACGTAGCACCCCACCACAATTGCAATCATGCTCCTTATTTAAGTACTTTTCACTGCTATATTGGCTGCCGCAAGCCTGGCAGTGTAGCTTTTGCAAAGTACCATGTAGTTCTGCTAAACGAGTTGAACCTGCTGCTGGTGAAAGCCATGAATTAGCCTTCTATTTTCCCAATCTGCGAGTATATAATGTCCTTTATGGGGCTTATATTCATTGATACGAATTACACGTTCTCGATAAAATTCAATAAATTCTTGGACATTATTATTTAAGGCATCGATACTGGCAATTCGACTTGGATCTTTTTGCTTCCACATTCCCTTAGAAGAGCGGAAATCGGGAAGTCCACTTTCGGTGGACATTCCGGCGCCGGTGAATACTACCGTATAATTAGATTGCTGTAACCACTTTTTAACACCAATTATCAACTCTCCTTCCTTAAACTAAATAATTGCATGGCTCATACATCCCCGATTTTGTAATAAAGCTACTGCATAGGGTTGGAATAGTCATTTAAGTAAATTTGAACGGTATCTCCTGTGTAAATTTTACCTGGACGTTCAACAGCACAAACAATACCTCTTCGTTTATATGCTGCCCGAACAAACTGTGTAGCTAAATCAGGTTGATTAACAAAGTGTTGTTGAATGACTTCACCAGGGAATGTACATGGCTGATTTTCACCCATAACAATTAATCCTGTGCTATTTGGAAATAGAATTCTTGAACCTAGCGTTAACCTCGTAAGCTCTGGGAATCCATTTAGCAAAATATTTGCACCAAGCCATTCAGGTAATACCCTCTCAATGCTGAGTTGTGCAGCGATTTTCGCACAATCTTCTTCAGCTAGCATTGTGATTTGTCTCCGATTAAGAATTTCTGTCCCTCTTGGATACATAGGTTGCCTAGAATCTGCAGGAAAGGTTACTCCAAAATGGCGGTCGCCAGGAATGCCGCCAAATTCAAGGTTTACTTCAGTTATACGACGTGTTACAAATGTCTCGGGATTATCTGCTAGAAGTATTGCGTTAACTGTCGCTTCAGCGGTTTTCATTTTATTCCCTCTTTCAGAATTATAGTTGTACTACAATTGTAGCCCTATTTAAGTGATAGTAAAATGATTCCTTTTCAATAAAGGTTGCATCGTTATCAATGAATTTCTTTAAATAAATAAAATAATACTTAAACATGAAAGGGTAAGGTTAATAAGCCAGAACAATTTCACTACTCTTGTTTCATGCCACCCCATTAACTCAAAAGTATGATGTAGTGGTGCCATTTTAAATACACGTTTTTTTCTAATTTTCAAAGAAGTGAGCTGTATTACTACAGAAAGTACCTCGATAAATAGCACTCCACTAATTAGAACAAATAAGAGTTCAGTTTTAGTTATGAAAGCTAATCCTACTAACAAGCCACCTAATGAATGTGATCCAGTATCACCCATAAATACCTTTGCAGGGTTTAAATTAAAAAGTAAAAATCCTAGAATAGCTCCTATGCTAATTACAATGAATAAAAAAACTTGCATGTGATTTAATGTGTAAGAAATAACTGCAAATGGAATTAATGCCGTTAGTACTATACCTGCCAATAATCCATCAAGTCCGTCAGTTACATTAGTTGCATTTACTGTTGTAATTGTAAAAAAAACAAAGAAGATAAAATAAAAGGATTCGAAATTTACAGAGTAAGAAGTGGTTGGGATTTGAATTGAAGTGTTTAATGTTTCGTGGGATAGTTTATAAATAATGATGGAGACAAGTGTTTGTAAAGTTAACTTTTCTCTTACATTTAATCCTAAGCTTCTTTGGAACTTTATTTTTATGACATCGTCAAGAAAACCAATTAAGGCAAATCCAAACGTTAAATAAAGAACGAACATAATGTTCTTGTTAATATCAACAATATAAAGGGTAAGTATTAAGATCGGAATTAAAAATATTAACCCCCCAATTGTCGGAACACCTTGTTTATTTAAATGTGTAGTCGGCCCATCTTCCCGAATGTATTGTTCTATTTGAAATTTTTTTAAATACATAATCAGTAAAGGGGCGACTAATAGTGTAAGAAAGCATGTTGCAAAAAAAATATTTAGGTAGGCAATCACTTTCAGCACCCTTTCAATATGTCTTTATATACTTGTTTACTTAATAATTCGAGGAAAATATACATTTTATGTCTTTTATACTAAAAATATGTAATCTTGTTAGTTCTTCCGCGCCTTTATTTAATAATTAATTGGATATTACTGTAATAGTACCTGAACATTATAAAATTTAAGTTAATGTAACAAAGGTTATGGCTAATTTTAAATTTAAATGGGAATAGTAGGAGAAATTATAATAAAACAGGAGGAGTAGACATGCAAGATGATGCGCTAAATATAGGGTTGAATTTCGGTGTAAGATTCCTTACAAAAAATGTTGCTTATTTTTTAGGTTTATTGATGGCTGATGAGCAGGTCATATTAAATGACGAAAAATACTGGATTGCACCAGTTCGTCATAATCCCAAACAGTTTAATCCAGTGGAGCTGGAAGAACATTATAATATTGTAAAGAGCTTAGCAGTTGAGATCAATAAAGCCGAGTTTACACATTTTATTAGCTACTACAAAGAACGTGGAGTAAAATTTAAGAAGTACAATGCCGGTAAAGATGGGTTTGTGACGCTTTTTAAACAAGAAGAAGTTGAGTATTCATTGGATGATTTAATAGACGATATCTCATTTGGATTACAAAATGGATCATCTTCTATCAAAAGAGCGTTTCTTGTTGGTGTGTTTGATGGAAGAAGTTCTTACGATAAAACATATAAATTTATCGCAATGGATATCGAAAATGATAGCCTTATAGAACTGCTAGGAGGTATACTGGGTAGCAGAGGGATTGAGGCGAAAATAAACAATTCTCTAAATGCAAGAAAAAGAGATAATCTAAAAGCAAAGCCTAGAAAAGGTCAAATTAGAATTAAATATGAAGAATTTTTAAGTAAAATAGGTTTTATCTCACCAATTCGCTTTGGAAAAGCTACTGTTGATTTTACAGAAAATCAGCTAACACAATTTGATGAATTGTTACCTGGATTAAAAATTATTAAATAAATGAGCTGAAACATCGAATACAAAAAAGTTCTAATCCTATTTATTTTGGTCCTCTATACAGTTTGGAAACGTTTTGGAAGGTATTCTGTTATACCCTAAATCTATATTTAATGATAAAATGGTAAAAGGATTTATATTTGCTAAATAACAAACTATTTTTTAAAAATAAGAACGGTCGATTTGGAGCTGATGAGTATAATTCAGCTTTTTTTATTTAAATCAGCAGATGTAATATAATAGGCAGGTGATGTTAGATGCAAGATGAAAATGATTTTATACAAATAAAAAACAATGACTGTATTACTGAACTTAAGCTTATAGAAGATGATTCGGTTGACTTAATTATAACGGACCCACCCTATAATCTTGGAAACTTTATGCGTGATCGCCAAACAAATTTAAAACAAATGAGAGATAACTTTTTTGGTGCAGCTGGCTGGGATGATTTGGAATATGAGGAATGGGTGGAGGGAATGAACCAATTTTTTGAGCAAGCGAATCGTGTCTTAAAAAAGAAGGGTTCATTAATAATGTTCATGTCGTTAATGAAACTTGAAACGATTATTAGCCTTTCAGCTCAGCATAAATTTTATTACAAGACAACAGGCATATGGCATAAGACGAATCCAATGCCGCGAAACATGAACTTGCATTTTATTAATTCGACAGAAGCGTGGTTGTATTTCGTAAACGAATCTAAAACAGGTACCTTTAATAATAATGGACAAGCAGTTCATGATTTTATCGAAACTTCTGTAACCCCCAAAAATGAAAAAGAATTTGGCAAACATCCAACCCAAAAGCCAGAAGCGCTTTTTGAGCATTTTGTTGAAAAATTAACCAATCCAGGTGAGACGGTTATGGACCCGTTCATGGGCAGTGGAACAGCAGGCGTAGTCAGTAAGCGTCTAGGACGAAGGTTTATCGGTATTGAATTAAATTCGGGCTACTATGAAATATCTAAACGGAGAATTGAAAACACAGAGCTGGACGTTAATCTATTTAATGTCGATTCTATTAGTCTATAAAATAAATACATCTAGGTGATTAGCAATGTTAAATATGATTGATTTATTTTCAGGTGTAGGTGGCTTGTCCTATGGGTTTGAGACGTTAGGGTTTAACGTTGTTGTTGCGAATGAAATTGATTCAGAAATTGCAACGGCCTATGAAAATAATCATAAAGGTGCAAAAGTAATTAATGAAGATATTACGAAACTAGATATAGCAAGTGTGTTTGGGGAACAAAAGGGTCGAGTCCAGTTAATTGTCGGTGGACCACCTTGCCAAGGCTTTTCACAAAAAGGTTCAAGAAACATTCTTGGGGATGAAAGAAATTTCTTGTTCAGGTATTATTTTGATGTTGTAAAGTTCTTAAAGCCACAATATTTCTTGATTGAAAATGTCCCCAATATTTTGACTGCTAATAAAGGTTCATTCAAGACAGAAATTTATTCACTCTTCGAAGAAATCGGATATAAAATGGATTCTGCCATCCTTAATGCTTCTAATTTTGGTGTACCACAAATTAGGAGAAGAGCTTTTATTTTAGGAAAATTAGGGGGAAGTCCGCTAACGCTTCCTATGGGATTAGCTGAACCTGTTTCAGTATGGGATGCGATTAGTGATTTAGCATTTTTAGACTCTGGAGAAGGTGAATTCGTTCAGGATTATATATATGAGCCACAATCGATGTATCAAATTAGGATGCGGGAACAAGGAGAAAAGCTTTATAATCATGTAGCAACTAAGCATTCGGCTCTTGCGATGGAACGAATGCAGCTTATTCCGCCTGAAAAGGGAAGAGAAGTCTTACCAAATGAACATTTAACAAAATCAATATACAGCGGTACGTGGACACGTATGGTTAGAAATGAGCCCTCCGTCACGATCACAACTCGATTTGATACCCCATCCTCGGGGAAATTTACCCATCCATTTCTACATCGGGCGATTACTGTTCGTGAGGCGGCACGGATTCAATCTTTTCCTGATCATTTCATTTTTAGTGGTTCAAAAACTGCACAAATGAAACAAGTTGGAAATGCTGTACCGCCCTTACTTGCAAAGGCAATTGCTGAAGTAATCTTGAAAGATGTACAAAAGACTGAGAGCGTTGAGCTTATAGAAAATTAGGGTTTCGCTTAATGGTTAAGGAAGTTGTAGAGTAGAAGTAAAAAAAAGTAGGTACCTAATTGTATTAAAGCTGTCAAGAATGGCAGCTTTTCTTTGGGCTATTTACTATTTTGAAATAAGATAGTTAAGAAAATTCAAAAAAAATTTCATGTAAGCGATACCAAAATAAAAAAATTAACCATTTAAGTTTTTATGGGAGTATAATATATCCATGTGTGAAATAGTGGGAGGCGTCACATCATGGAAAAGCAAGATAGTCGATATAGATGGCTTGTTTTATTTATTGTATTATTTACGTATTGTATAATTGTCAGTCAAAGAACTGCTCCAGGGTTAATTACAGATCAGTTGATGGAAAAATTTACTGTTACTGCATCCACCATGGGGTTGATTGCAAGTATCCAATTTTTAGCTTATTCGGGCTTACAAATACCCGTTGGGCTTTTCTCGGATCGGTATGGACCCAATCTTTTCTTCATTAGTGGGGCCATGTTTTCGGGTGTGGGTACATTACTATATAGTACAGCTCCTAATGCTGGGGTTTTATTATTTTCGAGGATATTGGTTGGAGTTGGTGATGCTACAATTTGGGTATGCTTAGTTCTAATTCTAAGCCAATGGTTTAGAGCCCAAGAGTTTAGTAATTTGCTTGGTTTTGCTGGGATTAGTGGTAATCTTGGATTCTTATTGGCTACTTATCCATTTTCGGCCTGGATCGCTTTAACTGGGTGGAGACAATCATTTTTTATAACAGGATTAACAATTTTTGTACTAGGAGTTTTGCTTTATTTTATTCTTATTCATTTTCCAAGACGCATTGTGACTGATCCACCTGTATTAATAAAAAAGGAGCAGAAACAAGAGAAGATCTCAAAACAGCTGGTTAGATTAATTAAAGAACGACAGGCTTGGGCCACCTTCTTAAGTCATTATGGTATCGTTGGAACTTATATTGGATTCATTGGTTCATGGGCTGTTCCGTATGGTATGGAAATGTATGACCTTACACGTTCACAATCAAGCCAACTAATCATGATTGGACTTATAGGTGGGCTTATTGGATCCGCTATACTTCCCTATATAACAAACAGAATGGGTTCGGTGAAAAGACCTTTGTTAGTCGTTCATATCGCAGTTTTCCTTAGTTGGATCACTTTTCTTCTTTTAAATGGAAAACCAACGTTGTTTCTACTATACTTTTTATTTTTGATTCTAGGTTTTGGTAGTGGGTCTGCACCGTTAACTTTCGTAGCCATCCGCCAGTATTTTGATATTAAAGAAGTCGGTGTAGCTTCCGGCTTTGCCAATACCGGAGGTTTTTTAAGTGCTGTCCTACTGCCAAGTTTCTTCGGAAGTGTCTTAGACCATTACTCAGGCTCAATTGTTGTTGGATATCACTATGGTTTTATTATTCCAATAGTATTCTCGTGTTGTGGATTAATAGGAGGATTTATGCTTAAGGAACGTACTCGAGCAGTTGATGAAAATAAGAAATCTAGAAAATTAGTGGGATAAATTTAGTAATCAAACGATCATAACTAAAGCCTGAGGGTGTTTCTTTGCCTTCAGGCTTTTTATCATTTGTATTTAATTTAAGAGGGGTATAGGGGATCTTAAGTAATCGCTCATTTTTGCTGACAATGAATTTGTAATTTAGTTTGTTTTAATATTCAAATTTACTTTTATGCCCTTTTGATAATATTGTCTTTTCATGTTTTCTGGTACCATATTTCCGCCGGTTCCCCAAATAATATGTGTACCATTACTAATTTTGTTCGTTAGATTATGTGATTGTAAATAATCAACGCCTTCTTTACATAATTTACATGGGCCAATTATGCCAGCTAGTGCAGAAGGTTCTAAGTGTAATCCCTCTGTATCAACAAGTTCCTTTAGTAACCAAAACAACTGCTCGTCGCTGACAGTATAAATACCACTTAAAAAAGGTTCTATCGTTTTACCAACGAATGCAGAAGGTCTTCCTACAGCTAGGCCATCCGCAGCTGTTATATTATCAATACCTACATCATACACAGAAATTTTGTCATGAAGTCCGGTCATTAAACCGAGTAACATACATGGAGAGTGGGTGGGCTCTGCAAAGAAACAGTGAACATGGTCTTGAAATAATAATTTCAACCCAAATGTAACGCCAGCAGGGCCACCGCCCACACCGCATGGAAGGTAAACAAATAGCGGATGATCCTTATCTACTATTATGTCTAGCTGTTCTAATTGACTTTTCAATCGAGATGCTGCCACGGCATATCCTAGAAATAGATTGTGCGAGTTTTCATCATCAATAAAATAACAGGAAGGGTCACGTTCCGCCTGAATTCGCCCTTCCATAACAGCTCTACTATAATCGGCTTCATATTCAATAACTTTAACGTTTTTAGTACGTAAAAGGTCCTTTTTCCATTGTTTTGCATCCGCAGACATGTGTACAGTCACATTAAAGCCTAATTTTGCACTCATAATTCCAATGCTAAGCCCTAAATTTCCTGTCGAACCTACTGCTATTGAAAATTGTGAGAAGAATTCTCTAAACCTATTACTATCTAAAATTGAATAGTCATCCTTGGTTGTTAACATTTGATGTTGTAGTACTAATTGTTCTGCATGTTTGAGAACTTCATATATTCCACCTCTTGCTTTAATCGAACCTGAAATTGGAAGATGACTATCACACTTCAATAATAATTCTCCGCATATTGTATGTTGATAATGCGTTTCAATGGATTGTTTCATAGAAGGAATTTTGACTAAAGGTGATTCGATCAATCCATTCATTATTTTTGTCTCTGGAAAAACTTTAGCGATATACGGTGCAAAACGTATCAGCCTTTCTTCGGCACACTGTACATCATATTGTGTTAGGGATGTACTTTTAATTGCGCTATCATATTTTTCGAGATGAGGATTGAGCCAAAATACCTCGTCATAGGCTATAAGTTTATTTAGTAAAGGGTATTTGTCTTGAAATGGTGGCATATCATTACTATCAGTTTTCATTTTTTGTGTACTCCTTTGATCTGGGATAAACAAGAGAACATATTTGTTCTCGAGTAGATAATTTCATGCCTACAGAATTTAATAAAACTAGGTACATACTAAGTAATAGTAGAAAAGCAGTACATGATAAACCGGAGAACATTCAAAAGAGGGCGATCTAATTCTGTCAATGATTTACAAAACAGCGAAATGTGAAAAGAAATGAAGAGAGTGAAGTATGAATTGTTAGTTATGTAGTTCTGCTAGTATATTATAGTTTTATCATTGTTCTTTCCAGTTCTCAATAATCTCTGTTACTTTTTTCTTGTCGATAATATTGATAGCATAGTAAGTAACTGTTGGTTCTTTCATTTCCCTAACTGGATGGTGTGATGCTCCATACATGTCACCCAATACCAAGACATCTTCTTTAGTAAAGCCAATTAATATAATCATCGGTTTGTTGTTAATAGTCCATGTACCCCTTGTACCTAATATTACAGGAAGGGGATTTTTCTTACTTTTTGCATAATCTGCTACCCATTCCTGCTCGGTTATGCTTCGAATCATATAGAAAACTCTCCCAACAGTTTATTTGTATTTGTATACTTAACTAAAATAGCTAATTTATGACAATTATTAAAAATTATATATCTTAGTTAAAAACTAAATTATAAGCATATCAAGAGGAAAGTAAGGATGAAGGCAATATGTCAAAAATCCACTTGGCAAAGGTAATGAATGGAGGTTTTTTTTTGAAGTATCAATCCAAAAGAGACTGGTGGTTAACTTTTATTATTTGGGGAACAATGCTTTTTGCAATAGGCAGTGGTGGGAAAACGTTTATTGATAACACGGGGAATACTGTAGAGAATATAGTAACTGCGTTATTTACTATATTATTGCCGATTTTTATTTTATGGTTATGGTTTACTACTTATTATATTATCGATGAGGATAACTTAGTTATTAAGTATGGACCTTTTAAGAAGACTGTACCATTAAAATCCATTAAATCTGTCAGGAAAACTATGAACCCTTTATCAAGTCCAGCCTTGTCATTAAAAAGACTGGAAATTGTCTACGGACAGTTTAATTCAGTACTCATTTCACCTCTTGATCGAGAGAGGTTTATGGATATTTTGTCCAAACGATGCCCGCATGCAATATTTATTGATAAAGCTAAAGAGAAGTGATGTTTAGAAAATGAAGACTAGGTTTGTTATTGCTCTTTTCGGCAAAACTTGTAGAGCACTTGATTAAAAAAATTCCTCTATTTTGTGTGTAACTATATTTAGAGATAAATGGGAAGAACCCCTTTAATTTTAAATCAAAGGGGTTCATTTATCTTCTCGTAGTAAATAATTGTTTCCATCTTGATCTTTAAATGTGAACATGGAACCAAATGGCATTCTTTGCATTTCATCTACTGTTACTCCATTTTGTTTCATTTTTTCATAAGCAGATTCAATATCAGTTGTACTGAAAAGAATGGAAGGATGTGCAACTGCCGCTGGATTTTGTTTTTCCATTAATGATTTAGAATATAAAACTAAAGTGGTAAATTCATCTTCACTTGGTCCAACTTCAACCCAAGACATGTTCGGTCCCATAGGGTTATCTGCTTTTAGGACAAAGCCAACTTTGTTTAGCCAAAAATTTTTTGCTTGTTCTTGATCGTTTACATATACTGTTATTTTACCAATCTTATTTATCATAGTGATGTAAGCTCCTTTTAATTCTATTTATTACTATATGGAAGTTTATCAATTGATAAATCCAAATGCAATTGAGGTATTAATAATATTTATTACTGAAAAGCAGAAATGTAAATATGAAATTCTATTAAAAATATAGAGTTGAAATTTTATAGGATAAAAGTCCCAAATCAACAAATATTTACAGGTACACATCAATTTAATACCGTGTTATATTGTATATACGCGATACGGAAGAGATGTTATCGCAGGGTTTTAGCTTTTAATGACTCATGCTACATTTAATGTAGAGAAGTACTCAAGTGGCTGTAAGAGGCTCCCCTGCTAAGGGAGTAGGTCGCTAACGCGGCGCGAGGGTTCGAATCCCTTCTTCTCTGCCATATTATAATTCGGGAATGTCTAGGTATCGACAGGGATAGTTTGAGCTTGTATTGCGAGTCGAGTGGATGATCTCGTTAAAAACATCAACGCCAATAATAACTGGCAAACAACAAAACAACTTCGCTTTCGCTGCCTAATAACAGTCGATCGCAGTTCCTTCCTCCATCGTCCATGTGGTAGGGTAAGGGACTCATTATCAGTGGACTACGCCGGAATCCATCGTCTGAGGATGAAGGAAGAGGACAATCAGACTAGCCCCTTCAATGCCAGTTAACAGGCTAAAGGAGAAGGCGAAACCAATTTTGTTGACTACACTCGTAGACGTATAAGTGGCAATATCTTTGCACATGGGTTCGACTCCCATCATTTCCATTCAATCAATGCCAGAAGGACCACAAGTCCTCTGGCGCTAATAGAATAATTTCTTATCTTGCGATCGTGGCGGAATGGCAGACGCGCTAGGTTGAGGGCCTAGTGGGAGCAATCCCGTGGAGGTTCGAGTCCTCTCGCTCGCATTTACGTCCTGCGATGTTCGTAGCCCCTTCTTGTTTTAAACCGTACTATGAATTCGGGATTCCTAAATGAATTGACTGATGCCATGCCTAGGGGATTAGGAAGGCAGAATGTCAATATGCGGAAACCCACCTGCGAGAGCGGGTTATAAAGCAATTTGGGATACGGCATAGGTGGGAGTACTATTATAAATAACATATATTAATTTATTTACTACCATACATACCGTGGTAGGTGGGGAGGTAGCGGTGCCCTGTAACTCGCAATCCGCTCTAGCGAGGCTGAATCCCTTTTGGCGGTATGAACGAGGCAAGGTTTGACTTGTATAAGCGGTGTTGACATTTGGAGTCCTCGCAACAGAAATTTACGAACTTGGTCAGGCCAGGAATGGAGCAGCCATAAGTAGAATCTTCTGTGTGTCGAAGGGTAGCTTTGAACGAGCTGGCTGTATAAGTACCACTTGTGTCACCATGCCAATGAAAGGTCCACGGTTTTAATTACATAAGATATATATAATTCAACTCTGTACAACACGGATAAAAAGTCCTTCACTGGGAAAAGGAAGGACAATTATCGAGTCAATTGGATAAGAGAAACCCAAAACATGCTTAAACGTAAGTAGCATGTTTTTTTTTATTACTTTTTCCTGAAAGTTCCTACGACCCCAACTGTTTGAGTGATATTAATAAATGCATAGGGATCAATTGTTTGAATGATTTCTTTTATTTCGTTCAGTTCATACCGGGTACAGACTGTATAAAGGACATCACGCTCAGATTTAGAGTATGCACCTACACCGCTCCAGATGGTAATTCCTCTTAGGACATGTGATAATAACTCCTCTTTAACTTTTTCGCCTCGGCTTGTGATAATTGTCAGTGTTAACTTAATATGTGATGTATGAATAGCATCTATAACTTTTCCGCTTACAAATATGGAAGCCATGGTATATAGGGCGCGGTCCCAATCGAATAGAAAACCTGCAACAAATACAACTAAAGCATTGAGAACGAAGAATATCGTACCTAACGGTAGTTCTTTTTTTTGTAAGATGATAAGACCAATAACATCAAATCCTCCTGAAGAAGCGCCACTCTTGAAGATTAACCCAGCGCCAATACCGGCGATCGCACCTCCAAAAATGGCTGAGAGAAGAGGATCATCAGCAACAGGCATTTTTGGAATGAATTGCATGGAAACAGAAGTAACCGCAACTGAAAGAACGCTAAAGATTATTAATTTTCTTCCTAACGTTTTATAACCCGCAACTAAAATAGGTATATTCAATAATGCAATCATTAGCCCAGCGTTAACACCCTCAACTAGCATTCCAATGATGAAAGCAATACCTGTAACCCCTGAACTAAGAACTTCATGGGGAATTAGAAACATATTATAGGCGAATCCAACGATAACAGATGAGACACTGACAACTATAGCTTTATTTATGTTACTTAACATCTATTCACCTCCAAGCTTTTTATTAGTATACGGATAACACCAAATTTTAAAGCAAAAAGCAGTATCAATTTATGAGCAATGCAACAAGTTAAAATAAACAATAATGAAAATTAGACGAAATTAACAAATTGGAAAAAACACTTGCAAATTATTCCACAATTACATATATTTAAATTAACGATTAACAAATTGTTAAACGAATAATAGATGCAACAAACTTAGCTAGTGATAAAAGAGGTGTCAACTTTGACTAGAGAAAAAAACTTAAAAACTAGTGGAAAATATGACTACATCAAATATATTACGCCGGATGGATATACTTCTGATATCGCTATATTCACTATTTTGTCAGAGATGGTAGGTCCTCATAAACCGCCGAGGAAAACATTGAAACTTATGTTAATTATGCGAGCGGAAAAGGATTCCAAAGGAGAACCAAATGTCGAAGGTGGGAAATGGGCGCTACCGGGAGGGTTTATTAAACCTGACGAAACGGCTTATGAAGCGGCCGTTCGGGAGCTTGAAGAGGAAACTGGTGTAACTGGCGTCAAGATTAAGCATTTTGGTATTTACGATAAACCAGGAAGAGATACAAGGGGCTGGATTATTTCAAACGCCCATTACGCTATTGTACCAGAACATCATCTAAATAAAATGCAAGCAGGAGATGATGCTGCAGAAGTAGGGTTGTTTGATTTAAAAGAAATTGAAAAACTTTCAATTGCTTTTGACCATAAGCAGATTATTTCTGAAGCACTGTGGTTTATTAAAAAAGATATGGCCTTAACAACATTGGCTAAGAACTTTTTGCCAAAGGAATTTGTCCTTTCAGAGCTTCAGGGTGTGCTGTTAACAGTTTTAGATGAAGAATGGCTTAAAAGAGACGCCCAGTTTTTTAGAAAAGGGCCTACCTTGCCATTTATTGAAAAAGTGACAGACAATGGGAAATTAAAGAAAACAAAGAAATGGTCGAAAAGTAGTGCTCAACTTTATCAATTTAATGATTTTGAGCCCATCATTTCTATTTATAACGCAAAGTACTAAATTTTTTATAATTTAATCAATTGATAAGTTGATAATTATTTTTAATTTGGGGGTATGGAAATGAAAGCGCTAATTAATATTGATTATACAAATGATTTTGTAGCAGAAAATGGGGTTTTACATTGTGGTGAGCCAGGGAGAGCGATTGAAGAGCGTGTTGTAGTAATTACTGAGGAATTTGCGAAACGTGGTGATTTTGTCATTTTTGCTATTGATACACATTATAAAGGAGATCCGTATCATCCTGAAACAAAACTCTTTCCACCACATAATATTGCTGAAACAGATGGCATAAATCTTTTTGGTAAACTTGATAAATTTTATCAAAATAATAAAGAGCAAGAAAATATTTATTATATGCCAAAGACACGTTATAGTGCTTTCGCAGGAACGGACCTAGAAGTCAAGTTACGGGAACGGGGTATAACAGAAGTTCATTTAGTTGGTGTTGCAACTGACATATGTGTATTGCACACAGCGGTAGACGCCTATAATAAAGGATTTAAAATAGTGATATACAAAGACGCAGTGGCTAGTTTCAATTCTGCAGGACATGAATGGGCATTAGGTCATTTCCAAACTGCACTTGGAGCAGAAATCAAATAACCAGATGCTTGTCTTTTCAACAAGTTTATGGCTTTAAGCCTTATTATCAAATGGTAAATTAATTAATAGTTTTAATCAGGAAAAATGAATTTGTATTTTCATTGGAGGCAGATAGTATGACGAAGAACTATGAAGATGATAGCTTATTTTTGCATACAGATTTATACCAAATAAATATGGTTGAAACATATTGGAATGATGATATGCATAATCGAAAAGCGGTTTTTGACATCTATTTTAGAAAATTACCATTTAACAATGGTTTCGCTATTTTCGCTGGTCTAGAAAGAATTATCGAATATTTACAGAACTTTTCTGTAACACAAAGTGATCTTGAGTATTTGCGGGAAATTGGTTATAAAGATGATTTTCTAGAATATCTAGAAACTATAAAGTTTACGGGTACGATTCGATCTATGCGAGAAGGAGAGTTAGTATTCGCAAATGAGCCGCTTATTCGTGTGGAGGCATCATTAGCGGAAGCACAAATAATAGAAACAGCTCTACTTAATATCGTCAATTATCAAACCTTGGTTGCGACCAAGGCCGCTCGAATTAAACAAGTAATTGGGGACGAAGCTGCGATGGAGTTTGGAACTCGAAGAGCGCAAGAACTCGATGCTGCTATTTGGGGCACAAGAGCCGCGTTTATTGGTGGATTTGAAGCAACTAGTAATGTTAGAGCTGGGAAAATGTTTGGAATTCCGGTTGCTGGAACGCACGCTCACTCACTTGTTCAAGCGTATAAAGATGAATATATAGCCTTCCATGAATATGCAAAAAGGCATAAAGACTGTACGTTCCTTGTTGATACCTATGATACGTTAAGATCTGGTGTACCAACAGCGATCAAAGTTGCAAAAGAGCTTGGCGAAAACATAAAGTTTACTGGTATTCGCTTAGATAGTGGTGATTTAGCTTATCTATCAAAAGAGGCACGTAAAATGCTTGATGAAGCGGGTTTTCAAAATGCAAAAATTGTTGCTTCAAACGATCTAGATGAATACACCATTATTAATTTAAAACAACAAGGAGCAAAAATTGATGTATGGGGCGTTGGAACTAAATTGATTACAGCTTATGATCAACCTGCTTTAGGAGCGGTTTATAAATTAGTTTCAATTGAAGATGAGAACGGTGAACTGGTTGACACGATTAAAATATCTTCCAATCCCGAAAAAGTTACTACACCAGGTTTGAAAAAAGTATATCGCATCATTAACAGATCAAACAACAAATCTGAAGGAGATTACATCACATTAGAAGAAGAAAATCCGCAGGAAGAAAATCGCTTAAAATTATTTCATCCAATCCATACCTATATTAGTAAATTTGTGACTAACTTTGAAGCAAAGGAGCTTCATCAAGATATTTTTCTAAACGGTAACCTCGTATATGAGCTTCCTGACATTCGTGAGATTCAGCAATATGCTAAAGCAAATTTAAATGTTTTGTGGGATGAATACAAACGACCAGCAAATCCAGAGGAATATCCTGTAGACTTGAGTCCTAAATGTTGGAATAACAAGATGGCTAATATTGAGGAAGCGAGACAAAAGGTTGAACAAATATTAGAGGACAACAAATAGGAGGGAGACGCAGTGGGAAGATACGGAGTATTTGGTTCCGCTTGTGACCCGATTACGATTGGACATCTGGTAACCATGGAAATGGTGATTGATCGAAGGAAGTTAGACGGAATGATTTTGGTACCCTCCTCTGATAAAAGAAGAGATAAAGAAAGGCAATTAACATCGAATGAACATCGATTAAATATGGTTAAATTAGCGATTGCAGATAACGATAAAATTCAGGTTAATACAATTGAAATGGATGCATCAGGTTGGGAAACTTATACCTTTGAAACTATGCAAAAGTTGAAAAAAGAATACCCAAAGGACGAATTACAGTTTGTAATGGGAGCAGATAACTTAGCGCAAATCACGAGCTGGCATAAAGGCGGAGAGTTAATTGAAAACAATAAATTCATCGTTATGGGAAGAGAAGGATTTGATATGGCAGAGATTATAGCGAGGGATTCATTCCTTGTTAAAAATGAACATCGTTTCGATTGCTTAAGTAAGGGCTTTAGCATCGAGACCAGTTCTACGTTGATTCGCTCGCGAATTAGGGATGGACTTAGTGTGAGATACCTTGTACCGCAGCTAGCATTAGATTATGCACTTGAACATAATATTTACTCAAATTAAATAAAGACAAATAGAAGGGGATTGGACAATGAGAAAGTTACAAAAAGAGATCATCGAAGCAACAAAAGTGCAGCCGGTTATCAATCCAGCTGAAGAGATAAGAAGGAGCATTGAGTTTCTAAAAGAGTATTTAATAAAATATCCATTCCTAAAGAGTCTTGTGCTAGGAATATCAGGGGGGCAAGACTCTACTCTTACAGGGAAACTTGCGCAATTGGCAGTAGATGAGTTAAATGAAGAGCTGAAAGAAGAAAAGTATGCATTTATTGCAGTTCGCTTACCGTATGGGATTCAAAGAGATGAAGACGATTGTCAGCACGCCTTGAAATTTATTAACCCCAGCAAGACATATACGGTGAATATAAAGCCAGCCGTCGATGCAAGTGTAAATTCGTTGAAAGCTGCTGGTGTAGAGTTAACTGATTTTTTAGTTGGTAATGAAAAAGCGAGAGAGCGCATGAAGGTGCAATATAGTATTGCAGGAGCTCATAGTGGAGTAGTTTTAGGAACAGATCATAGTGCGGAGAATGTAACAGGTTTTTTCACTAAGTTTGGCGACGGAGCAGCTGATCTTGTCCCTATTTTCCGCTTGAACAAGAGGCAAGGGAAACAGCTATTAAAAGAACTCGGTTGCCCTGATCATTTGTACTTAAAAACACCTACTGCAGACTTAGAAGATAACAAACCGCAATTACCGGATGAAGTGGCGTTAGGAGTGACTTATGAAGAAATTGACGATTACCTCGAAGGAAAAGAAATAGCTCAAGAAAGTGCTGAAAAAATTGAAACGCACTATTTAAAAACTGAACACAAACGCCAAGCACCGATAACAGTTTTTGATGATTGGTGGAAGAAATGAAAATAGCAGGAAAAGGATCGTTGAATGATTTGTTCAGCTTATCCTTTTTTTTTTTTATGGAATTAATAAGCCTAATATACACTTTATTTTCAGCCAATTTTAAAATCTCACCAAAAATAGAGAAAATGGTACTAGAACCCTTTAAATTTAATGAATTTAGAGCATATACGCCTTAAGTCTTAGTTCAAAATATTTCTTAGGCTCATTATACAAAATCTTCTTTCTCGGTAAGATTAAGTCAAGATATCAGAAAGGAGGAAGAAAAGATGAAGAAAATCTTATTATTCATTGCAGGTTTAATCACTTTTATGATCCTGCTAGCAAATTTAGGTCCAATGATTTTATTAGGTGCAAGTGTGTGGCTACTGTATGTCATCTTTAAGCAGTTTATTAAAACAACTTCAATTTTCAAAAAAGTATGTTGGGTGATTTTAGGGTTGTTCGTACTAAGCATAACATTTTCTAACATATATGCTGTAATCGGTGTAGCTGCTGCCTACGTGCTGTACTTAATTTATAAAGAATGGAAAGTGAAGAAAGCACCTGTAGCCACTAGTGAAATTAGTGATGATCCATTTACGAATTTTGAAAAACAATGGGCAGAATTAACAAAATAAAAACAAGCTTAAAGGAGAGAACTGAAAAATGACAAATATTATTAAACGTATAAAGGATGCAATTGCTGCAGATTTACATGATTTATTAGATGAAAAAGAGGAGAAAAATCCGATTGCAAAACTTAATCAGTATTTGCGTCAAAGTGAGGCCGAAACAGAAAAAGTTCGTAAATTGGTCGAAAGACAATATCGCTTAAAAGAGGAATTTACGAAAGAGTATAATTTTGCCTTAGACATGTCAAATAAACGGAAATACCAGGCTGAGATTGCTCAACAGGCTGGCGAAGAAGACTTGAACAACTTTGCGATGAAAGAATACGAAGAATACAAAGGCCGTTCGGAGCGTATGAAGGCACTAAGTGAAGAAGCAAGTGAGCAATTTACAACTCTAGAACAAAAATATGAGGAAATGAAACATCGTCTAAAGGACATGCATATAAAACGAATGGAACTTATGGGTCGTGAAAATATGGCTAGAGCGCACTATCAAATCAATAATGTTATCGAACAAAGTGGCGACAAACCATACTCACGCTTTAACGAAATTGATCAATATATCCAAAATTTAGAGCATAAAGTGAATAGTGCTTACTATAGAAATACGTTTGATAGTAAAATTGACCAACTTGAAAGAGCAATGAAAAAAGAAGTTAATGTGAATTGATATATGGTATGCTACTATTAGAAATACATGATTTGAAATGTGAAGGCACAGGACAGACTGTGTCTTTTAACTAGCTATGACGTAACGTTTAAGGTAATAATATACAACAATTGAAAGGGGATTTCCTATATGTTTCATCGCTTATCTACAGATAAATTAAATTGGATATTGATCATAGGGGTAATCCTCTTAATTGTTGAGGTAGCTTTTTTCAATGGCGGCCTAGTTTTTACAGTAGTGTTCTCATCTTTTTTGAGTTATATCGGTTGGAAGAAATACCAACGAATTTGGGGAAAGGTTTTATTTTGGATCGGCATTATTTCGCTAGTAATTACTATTTTAAATATGATCGCTGTTCGTTTCTTATTTATTGCCGCAATCGTCCTTTTTGTCATTCATTATTCTCGATCTAAAAAAGAACCTGAAAAAATTATCCCTCAGTTTGAAAAGGACGAGGATATAAAGCCTCAAGAACCTTTAATTAAGATAGAGCCATTGCTAGAACAACGACTTTTGGGTGATCAAAAGACAAGTGATACAGTTTATAAATGGCATGATGTGAATATCCATGGAGGATTTGGGGACAGAATTATTGACTTAAGCAACACAGTACTTCCAGAGGAATCGATTATATCAATAAGACATTTTATAGGAAATATAAAGGTTTATGTTCCTTATGAGGTTGAAGTTTATATTATTCACAGTTCGCTAATAGGCCGTGCAAGTTTATTAGGTGAACATTATATTAAACTTATGAATCAATCTATTTCTTATCAAAGCGAAGAATATTATTCTAAGAAACCAAGGGTAAAAATACTCACCTCGATCTGGTCAGGCGATATAGAGGTGAAAAGAATATGAACCTTATAATAAAACAGGTGATCGTTGGTTTAATCGTTTCGTTTGGTAGTGCAGTTTTGTTACTATCTTCGACGTTTTATGCGTTTCCTTTACTAGAGTGGTCAGAGCTTTGGTCTGCACGTGTATTGGGGGTTCCGTATATAATTGTAATTTTCACGGTGATGATTGGTATCGGAACAATAAGCGGTATTTCATCAGGCTCTTTCTGGCGTGAAAAGCTGCACTTGATTGATCAGCAACTTGATAATTTGATTAGAGGTCAGAAAATCTCCTTTGAACAGATAGAAACTGTACAGGAGATTAATCAAATTCAACAACACCTACTTAGTCTCGAAATGAAATTAAAAAAACAAGCCGAATTGTCACAAAGACTCGCAACTGAAAGAGCAGTGGATCGTGAAAAAAGCTTACAAGAGGTTGTTGTTCAAGAAAGGAACCGTCTAGCACGTGACCTTCATGATTCAGTTAGCCAGCAGCTATTTGCAGCATCGATGATGATGTCAGCGATTAACGAAACAAGTTCACTCCGAGACTCACCTGTAAAAAAACAACTTAAAATGGTCGAAAACATGATTCATCAATCACAATCAGAAATGCGGGCGCTGCTACTCCATTTACGACCTGTTGCCCTAAAAGGGAAGTCGTTAAAGGAGGGAATTGAGGAATTATTGACTGAATTAACGCAAAAAGTTCCGATTATCGTTGATTGGAAACTAGAAAATTTCGAAATGGACAAAGGTGTCGAGGATCAGTTATTTCGAATATTACAGGAGTCCATCTCTAATACATTACGACATGCAAAAGCAAATTCGTTACATGTTATGGTTATTAAAAGGGATGATACAGTGATATTACGTGTCGTTGATGATGGTGTTGGCTTCATTGTAGATCAAGTTAAAACAAGTTCATATGGATTGCAAAATATGCAAGAACGTGCACTTGAATTAGGGGGAACGCTTAAGGTTATCAGTCTTGAGAATCAAGGTACGCGGTTAGAGGTAAAAATACCTTACATAAAAAATGAGGTGAGTGGCAATGATTAAAGTACTATTTGCAGATGATCATGAAATGGTTCGGATTGGAGTTTCGGCATATCTTTCTTCACAAACTGACATTGATGTGATTGCAGAAGCAGATGACGGAGGGGAGGCAGTTAAGCTAGCGCTTGAGCTTAAACCCGATATTATTTTAATGGATTTAGTGATGAAAGAAATGGATGGGATTGAAGCAACTAAAATGATTATTCAATCATGGCCTGATGCAAAAATAATCATTGTTACTAGCTTTTTAGACGATGAAAAAGTCTATCCTGCACTTGAAGCTGGTGCAGTTAGTTATATGTTAAAAACATCTAAAGCAAACGAAATTGCGGATGCTATACGGGCAACATATAAAGGACAATCTGTTCTTGAACCGGAAGTTACTGGTAAAATAATGACAAAAATGCGCCAAAAGCCTGTGGAGCATCTACATGATCAATTAACAGAGCGTGAACTTGAAATTCTATTACTAATGGCTGAAGGAAAAACAAATCAAGATATTGCAGATCAACTCTTTATATCCCAAAAAACTGTAAAGGTACATGTTAGTAACATTCTAGGAAAACTAGAAGTCCAAGATCGAACTCAAGCAGTAATATATGCCTTCAAACATGATCTGATAAATATGAAATAAGAATTCTGTCCCAATTGTTTTGGGGCAGTTTTTTATACTTATTGTTGCTGAAATAAAGGTTCTAACTTGAGGAAAAAGAAAGGTTGCACATATAGTAAAATATTCAGATGGAACGCTTGTTCTTATTGCAGAAAGAGGTTAAATTAGTATGAAAAGGAATTATGGAGGGATCCCTTAGACTAAAAAAGCCCTCAACGTGGATATATTAGGATTGGGGGCTTCATTAATCTTTTATTTTACTTTTTTATTTACATAAAGATAGTATATCGGTAGCATTTTTAAGGTTATTCAAACATTCTACGCGAATTTGTTCATCGCAAACAAAATCGTGTAAAATTTCATACTCAAGTCTCGCAGTAATAATAGATAAATGGTAATCAGTTTCTCCACTAAATTGATTTTCATCTAGATAATTCATAATTTCTCTCTCAAAATATTCGACAGTTCCAAATAATACAGTCAATTTCTTTCCGCCTTTCTATTAAAAATTTATTTGCTGGTATGTATACCTACTACTTTCCCAAACTGGGGTCCGTAAAAACAGCCTACCAAAAAGACAGGTAAGCTGTGATAATGTCAATTCTAAAACTTATCATAGTTAATTGTACCCGTTCGTTTGGCAACCCGACTGTCATAGTTCCACACCTTAGACTCGTGGCTTTGCGTCCTTATCTTTCAATAAGTTTGCCTTTATCAAATTATTAATTTAATAATAAGACGTATTGATAATAACTTCAAATACTATTTGTCAACTTTCGACATTTTCCCCTAAAATGGTTAATTAGTCCTAATTGGTTTTGGTTCTAAGGTAATTATAATCTTCATTCTAGCGGTGGAGTTTATGAAAAAAATAGCTATGTTATTTATGATGTTCCATTTTGTCTATAATAGTAGATAAAGAAATTTACCTAATGGGGTGATCTTTGTGGGTCGGTTACTATTTACATCGTTGTCAGACATCGCATCACAGGAACGACTGTGTCAATGGTATACTTTTCAGACAAATGAAGTGAAACCAATTTATTACCTTTTACCATCAATGAAATGGTTTCAACATGCTCGGAAAAGACAGCCTGGTATACGATTTCAAACTTTCGATGATTTGGCAATTCTTATTCTACAGCAACAAAATTATCAATTTACGCAGATTACTGAGGAAGAACGGTTTTTCTTTTTTTGTGAAATTCTTGACAAAGCGAACACCTATAATTCATACAAAGAATTAGTTCAACAGGCAAAAGCATATGCTGAAACATATGGCCAATTGAAACGCCTTGGGCTAACAATTGAACAAACCCCCCGACCACTACTCGATCTTCAACCTATATTTAAAAAGTATGAGGATGTTTATCGGGACGCAAAAGGGTTTATGGATCCAGAAAATCGGATATTTAAAGCGGTTGAACTAGGGAGACATTTAACTGAATTTCCATTGAGTCATGTAGTAATCGATGGTTATAGCGATTTTAGTCCAGTTCAATATTCATTAATACAGTATTTATTAGCATCTGCTGTACCAGTAACTATTTATCTTCCGGAGTTTAAGACACCTTTAATTAATATAACCGTCTCAACTTTAAAAACGATGGGATTTACTACATATAATGAGGAACTGAGTTTTCTCGATCGTACGATTTGCAAGAAAAAAGAACGAACTAGCGCAACGACTATCGAAGAGGAAATTCATGGTGTACTAGATTCAATTGACAAACAAAGAAATGGAAATCGTTATGATCAATATGGACTTGTATTTGTAAATGAGGAAATTTATTTACCAGAGCTTGAGCGAATTAGCTTATCTAAACGTATTCCTATTAAGAAGGTTATAAATAAATCACTTACTGAAACTGGTATCTTTGCTTTTATTACTATTATTCTTCAGCAGCATGTCCCCCAGCAAACTAAATGGGAACAAGTTCATTTGGTTGATAGTGTCGCCAAGTTATGTTTCATAGAGCCAACTAAGTATAACCAAATTAAGGAACAATTTATCGCTAATCGGGAAATTTGCCATGATGATGTGTGCTCAATTGTGGCTAGCATTGTGGATTATCAACAATCATTAGAAGAAAAACAAACTATTAGAAAATATAATGAAAGCCTACTAGGGCTTTTGGACAAGCTGCCACTACCATCTACTTGGAAACAGATCATTAAGACCAAATCATCAAAACAGATCAAGGCCGTCGCATTAGAATTACGAGCTTTTAATACCTTAATAGAATTTCTCAGGTACAGTTTGGACGATGAGAAACCGTTACCAATTCAATCTGTAAATGTTCACCTTGACACGTATCAAGTATGGTTGTTAAGTAGACTCGAACATGAAAGGTTATATATAGACCGTGCACCACATGATGGGATAGAAATTTATTCTTTTCGAGATGCACCAATATTCAAGGGAAAACATTTATTTGTTCTAGGTCTAAATGAAGGAGAGTTTCCGAAACAAACGAAACTTAGTGGTTATTTTCAGGAAAGATATGTCGATGAAATAGATAGTCCATATCCTCTTCCATTGGCAAGTTATTTTCGCTTAAAAGACGATGCAGCTTTTGCGCAGTTAGAGTATATAGCAACTTATTTATCATTTTCATATGTAGAAGGTATGAATCCGAATCAGCCGATGCTACCTTCTAAATATATAGTGGATTCAACGCTTTATGTTAAGCCGACGAATTACTCTTCGATTAACAGATTAAATAATAATACTTATGTTTCAGATGATGAACTTGATGAGAAATTGGCTTATCATGCTGGAATAGGAAAGATATTAAAGCAAGAACCGGTAATACTTAAACAATTTCGTAGAAACCTTGCTTACTTAGAAAAAGGGACTGAACGTATATCAGCAAAGTGGGAGACTTCCCTATTGTCCTCAAATATCTCTATTACCAAATTAGAACGCTATGCTGCATGCCCATTTAGATATTCACTTGAGCAGGTTTTGAAGGTAGAACCACCAATTGAAAAGCAAACCAAAATCGACCCACGTGAAACAGGAAATATGCTTCATCGTATTATTGAAGAATTCTATAAAGAAGTGAAAGGGCGTCCATTCAAAGACCTCCAGATTTTCTATAATAATAAAGCGGAAGAAAAATTAGAAACAATTTTTGAAAAAGAATGGGAAGTCATTGTCCAAAAACACTATGAACTGTCCAGACGGATTTTAAATAAAGAAAAAGAAGAATGGTGGAAGAAATTACGTAAATGGCTGGCTGCTGAAAAACATCGTTTTTGGGAAAATGACCAAATAGCGGAAATGTCGATCTTTCGAATCGAAGAGCCTGTTCAATTAAGTATCGATATGCCGAACAACGAACCTCTAGTATTAACAGGGAAAATTGATCGTATTGATATAGATGAACATGGTTTTGTTATTTATGATTATAAATCAAGTAATAAGAATTTAGATTTTGAAAATGAAATTCCGAGCGGAATTGTGCTTCAAGTTCCCCTTTATATGATGGCGCTTGAGCAAGAGTTTAATGAAGGTAGATTTAAAGCACATGTAATTAAAAAGGCAGAACCTATTGGTGGCGGTTATATTTCGGTTAAAGACCCAAATCTTCGTAACAAAAATACAGTTTGGATAGACGAGAGTCATAAAATGCGATTTGAACCAAATGTTAAAATAAAACCTAATATTGAACGGATTAATAGCGAAACGTTAATTAATGATTATCAATTTCCAGCATTAATCGAGAAACTTTGGCGTGGCACGGCTACCGACTTTTCTGTTAAACCATATTCATCAGCTTCTTGTAAATATTGTAACTATAAAATGATTTGCAGGGTAACGACCGAAAAGCATGGTAAAGAGTAAAGGGGGATTTATATGAACTTTAATCCAGAGCAGAGAAAGGCCATTTTCGGAGACGAGCCGTTAATAGTTGTTGCTGCAGGTGCAGGATCTGGTAAGACAAAAGTTTTAACAGAACGTTATGTTTATTTATGTGAGCAACAATTAAAAAGTAAACTAGGGCTAGAATGCAATCCCGAGATAGGTGCAGATGTACCTAGCATTGTAGCCCTCACATTTACAGAGGATGCTGCACTTGAAATGAAGGATCGGATTCGAAAAAGATTAAATGAAAAGTTGACAAGCGTTGGAGCAGAGTATCAAGAACACTTGGAAGTGGCTGAGACGTTTTGGATAAATCAGCTCGAAAGCTTAGACCAAGCAATAATTTCAACATTTCATAGTTTCTGTCAACGAATTGTTTCAGAGCACACCTATGAGATAGGGATTTTCCCGAATATCGAAGTTATGGATGAAACCCAAAGTAACCTAGTTAAAGCTGAACTATTCTCCGAGTTAATGGAAGAAAGCGATGTAGCTCAAAAATGGCAGACTATAGTTAACCTGATTTACCCGAAAGAACTGCAAAAATGTTTGTTTTCTGTTTATGCCAAACTCAAAGAATTTGAAATTAAAACAAATATTAAGGAAACACTCCACATCGAAACATTACTAACTGAATGGGAAACAATGAAATATTCAGCCTTAGAAAATTTTCAAGATGAAATGGAGCAGTTTTTTATGTCTAATCCCGATATTTCCAAACTGACTCCAGCTACTCGGAAAACATATGATAATGTAAGGATGATTTATGGATCTAACTTAATAGGAGATCAACTTTATGATGCAATTAGTACTACATTATCTAATGAAATTAAAAATAAAGTTCCTGTAAAATACGAGAAGCAAAATGTAGCTTTTTATAATTTATTAAATTCCTGGCTTGCTGCTAGAAATGTATGGGAGGAAAGTCCAACAGGAAAACAAAAAGAAGTTCTTAAAATGGTAGTCCGGGAATTTGAGGATCTAATCCTATCATTTGACGAAAAGTATGAAACTAAAAAGCGAGAGCTAGCGTTACTTGACTTTTCTGACTTGCAGCAGAAAGCTATTTCCCTATTAAATAATCAGCAAGCACAAAGCTACTATTCAAATCTTTTTAAACATTTTCTAATAGACGAATATCAAGATACAAATCAACTGCAAATGACGATGCTAGAGAAAATAAAGCCTTCATATTCGTTCATTGTCGGGGATTCTAAGCAATCAATTTATCGATTTAGAGGGGCAGATGTACAATTATTAAATAGTTTAGCAAAAGTAGCAAAGCGAGAACCTAACTATTCGTTTGTTGACATGAATATCAATTACCGAACATGTGACAGCATTATCCAATTTATAAATTTATTATTTCAACAAGATCATTTAATGGGCTCTATGTTACCCGATAATGCACCATTATATAAAACCGAATATTCACCACTAACGGCATATCGAAATCAACCGATCGAAACACAAAAACGAGTAGAGTATATCCGAATCACGGAAGAACAGGATAAAAGTAAAAATGAGAACCAATATATTATGATTGCGCGCCGCATGATTGAACTAATTAAAGATAGGAGAGAAGTATATGATAAAGAGAGCAATCACTGGCGGCCTGTTGAATGGCGAGACATCGCTGTCCTTATAGCTTCTCGTACAAACTTAACAACCTTAGAAAAGGCTCTTAATGATGTAGACATTCCATTTAATGTGTATGGTGGATTAGGATTTTATGAGAGACAAGAAGTCGTAGACTTTATTAGTCTTTTAAATTGGATCAATAAACCGTATGAGCCTCTTTACATGATGGCGGTTTTGAGAAGTCCCGTAATTGGGGTAACGATGGATGAGTTTATAGAAATCCAAGCTGTACATGGTGAGGAAATGTCAATCTCAACTTTTATTTATGAACATCACTTCGTAAATCTTCACGATGAGAATCTTAAAGGTAAGTTAGATTCATTTTATCAACTGTATAAAAGGTGGGTACCTTTTCACTGGTCAGGTGCGATTCGATCAGTTTTGTACCGACTTTTTGAGGATAGCGGACTTAAAAAACTTTTACTTTTACAAAAGAATAACCTTAGCAAGGTTAAGAATATTGAGAAGGTAATTGAAACTATTGTTGATTTAGGTTCGTCTTCGATGGATGAAATGTTAACAAAGCTTGCGATTATCGCTGATCTTTCTGAAAAAGAAGGAGATGCTGAAGTCGAGCTTTCAGGAGGGAATTTTGTTCATATCATGACTGTACACGGATCAAAAGGATTGGAGTTTCCAGTAGTATTTGTGCCAAATTTATCTAAATCCATGCCTCCGGAAACCCGCAACATCAGGTATGATCATGGAGGTGGGTTAAGTATAAAGCTTAAAATTGAAAACGAGGAAGATCTACTCGCAGATCCAATCGAATTCAAATCACCAAATTTTGAAATGCTAGCTTCGTTAGTCAAAGAACAAGCAATTGAAGAATCAAAACGCTTATTTTATGTAGCTTTAACTCGTGCAAGGGATAGCCTTATTTTAACAGCGCATGAAAATGGTATAAAAAATACATGGTCAAAGTGGCTAGACGATAGCATATGTTCTAGTGTGAAGTTGGGAAATTATCTTGAAATTAAAACTACTATTGCTGAACAAACGCCAGTAGAAACGGAGTCGGAAATTTATGATGGTCCTTCAGTGAAAATTACTAGGTCAATACCAGTTTCATTCTCTGTGTCTGAAGTAATGAGCTACGTCAACGATCCGGAAGTTTTTTATGAAAAGCATATCCTAAAGTTAGATGATAAGTGGCTTGAAGAGGAAGAACTTGATGTTGATGATGAAGATTTAAAGTCGACAAGTTATTCGAATTATGTAAAAGCGACAGTTCTAGGGACACTTGTTCACCGTATCTGCGAATTGCTTGATAAAGGCTATGCTGAAGATGATGCATATAAAGAGGCCTTTACAATGTTTACAGATAAAGGTGAGGCTGCAGTATATTATCAAAAAGTGATGCCTCTGGTAGAGGTTTATCAGCAAAAGTCACTAGGACAGCCAGTTGCAAATGAGTGGGAATTTACCTTAGAACTAAATGGTGTTCATATAATTGGAGAGATCGATAAGATTGTACAAAATCAAAATGGCGGTATCGAAGTGATAGATTTGAAAACAAATATGATCAATGACAACATTGATGAATTGATACAATACTATAAACCCCAGTTTTATTTATATAAATTAGCTTATGAAAAAATAACCCAAAATTGTGTAGATAACATGGCAATAATCTTTCTTCGTGACCATAAAAAGAGCTACTATACTATCCCTTATGATCCAACATATGAGAAAGAAGTAATTAAAGCCATAGCTGATATGGAGAGAATAAAAACGGACAATTGGATGGTTGGTTGAACAACCATCCACAATTTGATTTCAAGAGTTAAGTGCCCATACCGTAGATATTAATGAACGTATGCACTTTTTTTCTCTTGTTCATTTAACAAATGAAGAATCCTTTTTAATTAATATTTATTGCATTCATATAGAAGGATTAAAATAACTATGGATTAATTATTTTTCTTTGTGCATTGAATGGTGGCTTGGCTTTAAACCAAAAAGTGAAATAAACTCCTTGTTTGTAGACAGTTAACGTTTTTAAACCAAGGAGTTTTTTAGAAATTGAGATATTGCATAATGTAGGAATAGCACAGTGAGCCTAGAATTCAGTTTTAACTTATTATCTAGTTACTAAAGGTAATTCTATCTTAAAGATAGTACCTACACCTATTTCACTTTTGACGATTATTTTACCTTTCATATCACTAATAACTCTGTAAGCTATTGTTAGTCCAACGCCTGTGCCTTTATCCTTAGTGGAATAATAAGGTGCACCTAATTGCTTTACTTGGCTAGGTGTCATTCCGATCCCATTATCCTGAATTTCAATATATATATTATTGTTTTGTTTATAAGCCTTAACTGTTAAAGTGCCATTTAGATTAATTGCTTCAACACTATTTTTCATAATGTTTAAGATGGCTTGTTTAAATTCGGATTTTTTACCTTCTGAAAAAAGACTGTCTTGAATAGACGTATTTACTACTATATTATGTGTATTTGTATAAGAGGTAATAATGTCTATCATGGATTTTACCTCTAATGTAACATTTAAATCTTCGTTGCCTTCTGTTGTAGTAGGCTTCGCTAATAACAGATAATCATTAATAATAGTTTCAGTGCGCAGTAGTTCGTCTAATGAAATATCTATATATTTGTTCTGACTTTCATTTAAATTGTTATCTTGTTTGATTAATTGTAAAAAACCTTTAACCGCAGTCATCGGATTTCTTACTTCATGCGCAACTGACGCCGCTAGCTGACTTACAACGTTTAACCGTTCAGCACTTTGAATGTGTTTGTAGTGTGCGATTTGAATGTCTATATTTTCAACTATAAATATTAAAATAATAAGAGTAGCCCAGGTGAAAATAGAAAATATCAGCATGAAAAAAAGTTGTTCAACCTGTTGTAATTGTAACAGTGACACAGCTCTAGTGATTGCAATGGCCCAGTAAAAAATACTCAGTAATAGAATTCTTTTTTTTATAGAATATAAAAACTGAAATTTTTCTCTCATCATCATTAATATCAGTCCAGCAATTGTATAATTGATGAACGTGACATAAAATCCACTACCGCCAAGTGAGAATCTATATAATAACATAATGACTATGATCGCAATGCCTGGTCTCACGCCTCCGTAGAAGAATGTAATAATAATAGGAATAACTCGGAAGTCATATAGATATTCCTCAGAAAACAACAAAGGATTTGACATAGTCAAGAAGAGCATTGTTAACGATATTAACATGAATTTTGAAAATACTTTACTTCTATTCTGTTTTTCTTCTTTAATAAACAGATGATAAATAACTAATGGAAGCAATACGACTAGTATGTGATAAGAAATATTTTCAATCAGATGGTAATTCACAGTAGGACCCCAATCCTTCTATATATTGACAACAAAAGAACCTTAAGTTTTATAAATTCTCTTAAACTCGAAAATTTCCTTTAAAAAAATAATAGCAATTCATTTGAACCTGTTTATTGATTTTTTTTTGTAAAAAAACTGGCTGTAATAAAGAAAATTATTCCAAGTATCCAACCAATAGATGGAGAATATTCGAAACTAGTTTTTAGGACCATTCCACCGGATATACTAGATACTGCAAGCATGACGAAGATGACAGGCAAATTAGTTATCTTAATCAATAAGTATCACCTCATCTCTATTATAAATAAAGAATACAAAGAGTAAAACCTTCATAAATATAATTGAAAAAATAGCTGTTATAGAATTTAGTTAGATAAGGGATTTAACCCTAATTTTAATGAACGGACTAGAATATCAGGTGGTTGAACTAGAAGAATTTTCCTATGAACTATGATAGTATTATTTTTATAAATAAATTTATTTGGAGGTAAAATATGGCGCTAGCAAATTTTAAAGGGAATTTACAAAAATACGCAAAACTTTTAGTCACAAAAGGTATTAATGTTCAAAAGGGTGATTGGGTAAAGTTAACCATTACCGTTGAGCAAGCACCATTAGCTCGACTAATTACAGAAGAAGCTTATGCTCTAGGCGCTGAAAAAGTAATTGTAAAGTGGTCCGATGACGCCATCACGAAGTTACATTACATGCATCAACCACAAGATGTGCTGACGAACATACCTGATTACGAAATACAGGAATCTGAGGATCATGTACTAAATCATCGCGTGAGTCGTTTATCTATCGTATCAAGTGATCCTAGTTTACTGAATGAAGTCGACCCGGCAAAGGTTGCTGCATATCAAAATATAGCTGGTAAAGCGTTTAAGGCCCAGCGAGTTGCAACTCAAAATGATGAATTGAAATGGACTGTTGCGGCTGCGGCTGGAAAAGGTTGGGCCGCAAAAGTGTTCCCGGACTTAGAAACCTCCGAAGAACAAGTTGATGCTTTGTGGGATCAAATATTCAAAGCATGCCGGGTTTATGAAATTGATCCAATTGCAGCATGGGATGAGCATAAAAAAATATTAAATGAAAAAGCTGCGATTTTAAATGAAATTCAGTTTGATGCGCTACACTATACAGCACCTGGTACAGATTTAACTTTAGGATTGCCAAAGAACCATATATGGGCATGTGCAGAAAGTTATAATCCAAAAGGGGAAGAATTTATTGCCAACATGCCTACGGAGGAAGTTTTTTCTGCACCAGATACACGCCGCATGGAGGGTGTTGTACGTAGTACGAAACCGCTAAGCTATGCCGGTACATTAATTGAGGGTATTGAGGTACATTTTAAAGATGGCAAAATCACTGATATTTCTGCTGAAAAAGGTGATGAAGCGATAAAGAAATTAGTTTTTGATAATGAAGGTGGCACAGGGTTAGGTGAGATTGCATTGGTGCCGGATCCATCTCCGATTTCACAATCTGGGGTTATTTTCTTTAATACTTTATTTGATGAAAATGCCTCCAATCATCTAGCCATTGGCTCGGCTTATCCTACTACTATTCAAGGTGGTACAAAAATGAGCGAAGAAGAATTACAACAACATGGCATGAATACGTCCACTGTTCATGTTGACTTCATGATTGGTTCAGATAAGATGAATATCGATGGCATTAAACAAGATGGTACTGTCGTTCCAATTTTCCGTAATGGAGATTGGGCAATATAGACTTCTTTAGAACGAAGAGCTTGTGTTATTAAGGGGAGAATAAAAAACTGAAAAGACACAACATGGCGTAGTAAGCGCATGTTGTGTCTTTTTTATTCCTTTTGAAAACGATTTCTTATTATGGATGTAGTTTTGTTGTATACCATAAATAACATTATTATGGAACGCTAAAATTCCCCCCTGTACATAAGGTAAGTGTAATAGTGTGGAGGAGAGTGTTATATCGGAAACCTTTTCCCTTTATTTTGTAATGGTTGCAAGGGCAATTTCAACCATGTCTTTAAATGACGTCTGTCTTTCATCACTTGTTGTTTCTTCTTTCGTGATTAAATGATCACTGACTGTTAAAATGGATAACGCTTGTGCTTTGAATTTTGCGGCTAAGGTATATAATGCAGTAGTTTCCATCTCAACAGCAAGTGAACCATAGGCAGATAGGGCAGTGATGAACGACGGATCGTTATCATAAAAAGTATCACTTGTAAACACATTTCCAACATGAACAGTTTTGTTTTGTGAACGGGCACTTTCATATGCGTTTTGCAGCAATTCGAAATTTGCAGTTGGTGCATAATTCAATCCATTAAACCGAATATTGTTCACATTTGAATCTGTTGAAGCACTCATTGCTAGAATTACATCACGGATGTGGACATTCTCTTGAAAGGCCCCACACGTGCCGATGCGTATTAACTTTTTGACACCATATTCATTTAATAACTCATTGACATAAATAGAAATTGATGGGACGCCCATACCTGTGCCCATAACAGATACTTGTTGTCCATTATACAGACCAGTAAATCCAAGCATCCCTCTGACTTCGTTAAATTGTTTAGCATCTTCTAAGAAATTTTCAGCAATATGCTTTGCGCGTAGCGGGTCACCAGGCAACAGAATACGTTCTGCTATTTCTCCTTCTTTTGCTTGAATGTGTACACTCATATTATTCACCTCATTTCTATAATATCTCCAATTAGCTTCCAATTAACCTAAATTTTGGTATGTAATAGGTTACTTTTTTATTATTACAATTATTTATGAATGGGTAAAGCTTAAAGCCTTTATCTGGTACAAATACATATGGGGATTTTATTGTAGAATTGAATTCTGATTGAAAGATTTTATAGAATTATTCAAAAATTTTTCACTATAAAACAACGTTCTAGTTGTATGACAACAAGAAAGTGTAGTAATATTATATTAAATAAAATCTGAAAATATAGAAAATAAAAAATGCTGATAGGATTGTTGATTAGTCTAGTGTTTCGCTGGATATGTAAGCGCTTAATTATTAGAATTGCATCTAATGTTGTAACCTTTTGTTGGATAAAGACATGAATTTTAAATGATCGAATCGTGAATGGAGGAGAATATAAAATGTTTTCATCGTATTCTTTCAAAAAGGGAGACATAGTTAAAGTTATGAATGATGCAGTTTTTGATGGAGAAATTTGTGAATTTGATAAAATTAAACCTAAAGGTGAACACTTAGTCAAGCTAAATGACGGAAGATTAGTTTGTATCGCACCGAAATATCTAAAATTATTATGGACTAAAGAAGAGGAATTTGAATTGAGAAAAGAGCAACTTATTCAACTTCAAGTACTTGCGGTAGATATGGGAGATAAAGAGTGGTTTGAAGTAATTGGAAGGAAACTAGAAGACATCAAAAAGATTAAAACCGGGGTATAGGATAGTTTGAATAGATAGTTTTAGTTTATGTTAGTACAATTAAAAAAAGAAAATACAAAATTGTGAAAAGCTTTTCCTATATATTAAATAGGGAAGGCTTTTTTATTTAGGCATTTATGAGCCTAAATCATCTGTTTTTTTTTCGAAAGCCTTTTATCATAGTTCATAAATTGTTTACTTTTAGTGTAATCGAAACCTCTGATTTTATGTTATTCTTTATTTACGTTTAATACGCTTTGAGATTCATGGAAACGTAATAGTAGTCTAAGTTTAACTAATTTAGTCTTTGAATAAGTGTATATCCAAGAATGGTAGAAGACTGGGAAATGCAGCAACGAAGACATAGGAGTGACTCTAAAAATGAAATTAAAAAAATCGGCAATCTTTGCAGCATCTATAATTGTTACCGCTGGCCTAGCGGGCTGTGGTGGAAACACAAATCATGAAAGCGCTGCTCCAGTTGAAATAGAACAAAAAAACATAAAGGAATTGGTACATGATTATAGTATACGTAACATTCAAGAGGGATCTGCTTCCATCAAATCAGAGCAACTTATTGTTAAAGACAACGATGGTAATGAATCAACATATGACTTGTCAAATGAAGACTTCTTTGTTTCAATTGCCCCATACGTCAATGAGACACACCCCTGAACTAACCATAGCTTGACAGGTTGTCAAGGAGAAATGGTAGAAACTGAGTTTGAAGTATATATAGAGGATATGGAAAACAACAATGTAATAGTAGATGAAACATTGAAATCTCAAGCAAACGGTTTTATAGATTTTTGGTTACCTCGTGATAAAACATATCGTATTATTATTACACATGAAGGAAAAACAGTGGAGTCCCAGTTATCTACTTATAAAAAAGATGGAACTTGCATTACAGATATGCAGTTGTTGTAAAAAAAGAAAGTACCTCATAGGAATTGCATCCTAATTGGCGGATATTTCTACCAGTCGGAGGTGCTTTTTTCTTATTCGTTCCTAATATTCGTACGTACTTTTCAATTCTAGCTATTGGAGCTTATATAAACAACTTCGAGTAGATTCGATGTATAATTAACGCGTTGTTGAAAATTGTAGAACGTTTTTTATCGTTGATTACCTCAAGATAGACAAAAATATGGAAAAAGGATATAAATATTTGTTAAGATAGTAAAGATAGATAAAAGATAGAGTAGGAGTGAAAGCGAATGGCAAAAACAATGGAAACTCTTAGTAAGGAGTTAATTGATTTTTTACAAGGAGAGAAAATAGTATCAGCTATCACGATTGATAAGGATACAAATCGCCCAACGGTAAGTACGATTTCATGGTTAATCGCACAAGAGGATGGTAAAACGATTAATTTTGCAGTAGGTCATAAGGCATCTGTAAGTGAAAATATTAGTAATGATCCATATGTGGTCTTAAATGTAGTGGGTCCTGAAAGCAGTTATGAGATTATTGGAACAGGAAAGGTCTCAGAAACATTTGAGGGCACTATGAAATTTAAAGTTGTCACAGTGAATGTTGATAGTGTTGAGGACAATATGTTTTACGGTGGTAAAATAACAACTGTTCCTCAGTATGAGAAAACATATGATGCTGAACTAGCTAAAAAATTGGATAATGAAATATACGCTAAGTTAAAGGGATAAACAATAGATATGTGAATGGACCTGTCTCTACAATACTAACTAGATGGTAGTATAGTGAAGGCGGGTCTTTTGCTTACTTTCCAATAAATGTATTTACATCGATTGTAGGAACAATTTCTAACACAGCGCCTTTCCATCTATAAGCCATTCAAGCAAAGTAATTATATTCAATCCCAAGAAATCATCTGTTTATGGTTATATTGGCTTTTTTACATTGATATATATGTTAGAGAGCGATTTTACTATTTAGCAGTTCATCTATTAAATTTAGTATTAAAATTATGAGGGAATTCTTTACCATGATGATACTCGAGTGGTGAATCTCCCTAAGTAAAAAGACCGATTGATCAAAATTAAAATGAGAAAATTTTATGGGCATGTGATTGCTTAACTTTTTTTATAAGGTGTATAAAATGGGGAGGACTTCAAATGGATATTTTTGATGCAATTAAAACGAGAAGAAGTATAGGTAAAGTAAAGGAAGATCCAGTTCCAAAAGAGCTAATTGAAAAAATTCTTGAAACAGGAACCTTTGCTCCAAATCATCATCGTACAAATCCATGGCGTTTTTATGTTTTAACAGGTCAAGGACGGGAGCGTTTAGGGGATGTTCTAGCTGAGGTAGGGATGTCGCAACTTTCACAGGATGAACTCGTGAACAATCAGGCAAAAATAGATAGACTAAAAAAAAATCCGTTAAGAGCTCCAGTAATAATCGCTGTTGGAGTTGAGCCATCTGATAAAACTAATGTAATCATCCAAGAAGAATTTGCTGCTGTTCATAGCTGTGTACAAAATATGTTACTTGCAGCACATAGTCTTGGACTTGGAGCTGTCTGGAGAACAGGTGCCCAATGTTATCATCCAATGGTAAGAGACTTTTTTAAACTTAGCGATAAAGGCGAAATTGTAGCGTTTATTTATATTGGTTATCCTGACAAAGAACCGCCTACAGCAAATAAAACCCATTATAGTCAATTTACTACATGGATTGAAAAGTAAGGTTAAAATCTGTTTTTTAATAAAGCCCGATTTAAAATACAATTGATAAATCTATAAAGATGCCAATAACGATGACGATCCTTTATCAGCGAGGAATCGTCTTTTTTTTGTTTTGATTAGGCATTCGCCTTCCCAAAAAAGGACAGATTCCATATTGTATAAGTAGATACTACATTAGGAGGTGTTTCCCGAATGAGTGGAGCAAAAGGCTTTGGCTATGGTGGAGGTTTTACACTAATCGTTGTACTGTTCATCTTATTGATTATCGTTGGCGCTGGCGGCTATGGATACTAAATAGATGCTACAAACTTTCCATCCGTGCGTGATGGGTGTAATAGAGCTATAGTGTGATCGCGATAGTTATTTTTAGTCGTACGGCTCATCTAGGTAATTGATGATGTAACTTGCGGATATTAAACGAAAGATAGAACCCGACCAGTAAGGTAGGGTTCTATCTTTCGTCTTGTTATATTCCTGTTAATCATAAATTCCAGTAAATAAATGTACTTTTTCTCTTTCTTACTGTTAAAATAAATACTCAACAGAATAGTTTTATAAATTATAATAGCTGAATCTGTTTAAACTAATTCTCCACTATCTTTTTTTGCTTTAAGTCTTTGAAATATTTGATGACAGATTCTACGGAAACAACATCTGCATACTTTGCCCCTAAATCTGTTAATGCTGTTTGTCTACTCGCCTCAGTACGATCTGCAACTGCTTCTTTCGGTATTATCGTATGATAGCCGTTTTGTAATGCGTCAACTGCAGAGATTAGAATAGATCCACTGGCACTATTACCAATAATAATAGTTGTATCAATATCCAATTCCTTAAGCATGGAATCTAAATTCGAATTAAAAAATGGTGATAGATATGGAGTGTAAATAATCTCTTTAAAAGGAAAATCACGTATTCTTGGGTCAATTTCTGTCCAAACTGATCCTTTTACTACCATTACAGAAGATTCAATCTTACTAGCCCATAATCTAGATGTTAGATTATTAGGATCATAATATCTTGCTATAAAAAAAACTGGAATGTCAAAAGTTTTTGCATATTTTAATAATGATTGCGTTTGTAAAATGACATTATCTAAAGGATAAGCTGCTTTAGATGAAGGGTCAGTAAAAAAGCGAGTTAATTCTCTCACAATGATGCATGGTTTTTTTCCAAAGCCCATCTTACCACATGCCCCCCATCTTTGGTAAGCATGTTCAAGTTCGTTGTATGAATATCTTCTTTGTCCTCCAGGAGTGTAATATACATTTAAACCATAGCCCTCTATTTTATTTTCTTTTTCTAGTCTTCTTAGTGTACTAGGTGATAAACCTAACATTTTAGAAGCTTCATTAATGCTTAAATAGTGTTTATCCATAATTGTGCCCCCCTGAACGTTCCTAAGTTAGTTTTAAACTTAGTTAAACTTACCTTTTTTGATATATCTTATTGTGTAGTTTTAAGACATTTTTTCTATCAAAATATAGATATTTCTTACTATTGAATGATATAGATATGTGATTAATTAAGTCTATGCAAGCAATTACAGGAATATTTGTTTGATTGCTGTAATAGTTTTCAGAAAATTTATAATAAATTGACATTTTTTGGTTAGAGGGAAATATAATCAGTTATAGGTAAGTTTAGTTATGTTTTGATTTAATTGAAAGGTTTTCGTGGAGGTGGAGTTGGTTTGAGTTTGTAAAGACTTTCAAGTTTTTTGTATTCAGACTATAAGGGGGTAACGGTTTATTATGGGTATGGATATACACATAACTAAAACTATAAATGTACGTGGCTTTTCGATCAGGTATAGCACCATAGGGGAAGGCAAACCTGTAGTGTATTTACATGATTATCGCGGATTTGAACCATTAAATTCTTTTCTAGAACACTTAGCTGAAAACTATCGTATAGTTTCAATTGAATTGCCAGGTTTCGGCATGTCTGAACGCCCAGAATGGTTGACAACTATGGAGGACTTATCGTTTTTCTTTCTAGATATCCTTGATGAACTAGATCTTGATCGAGTTATTTTAGTAGGGCATTCATTAGGAGGATGGCTTGCTGCTGATCTTACTGCAAAGTTTACGTCGCGAATAGAAAAACTGGTTTTAATTAATGCAATGGGTTTACATTTACATGAACCAGAAATACCAGATGTATTTATGATGTCACAAGAGGAAATTAAAAGATTGATATACCATAATCCAGGTTTAATAGAAGAACAAGATCCTGACTTTTTAATGAAATCTAGAGCAGATACTATGACAGCAAGACTTGCTTGGAATCCAAGGTTTCATGATCCTAAATTAAAATATCGATTGCACCGCATAGATGTTCCTACTTTATTGGCTTGGGGAGAAACCAATGAATTTATACCAGTAGAATACGGAAATGCTTACAAAGAGTTGATTTCGCACGCTGATTTAGTAATGATTCCAGAATGCGGACATCTGCCGCAAATTGAACAACCAGAGCTTTTATATAGTAAGGTAGCTTCCTTTTTATATGATAATACCAAGTAATTGAAAGATTTTCCAATTAGACAATAGGGGG
Source organism: Bacillus sp. Marseille-P3661 (assembly GCF_900240995.1). Taxonomy (NCBI): domain Bacteria; kingdom Bacillati; phylum Bacillota; class Bacilli; order Caryophanales; family Bacillaceae; genus Bacillus; species Bacillus sp. Marseille-P3661. The sequence continues at coordinate 1,954,403 of NZ_LT965953.1, read as the reverse complement.
GAATAGTTTGAAAGTTTTTATGTTTCACTTAATGCCATGGCAATATCTTCCTAACGACTTTAAAGAAAAAAATCGTTCGGCTTGGGTTACTTATTCGAATGCAAACTTTGATGCAAAAAAGGGGGCTGAATTATATGACCAATATTTAGATCAATTAACATATGCTGAAGAAATCGGTTTTGATGGAATCTGTGTAAATGAGCATCATCAAACAGCATATGGGTTGATGCCTAGCCCAAATGTTGTAGCATCTGCTTTAGTGCAGAGAACTAGTCGAGTGAAAATTGCTCTTCTAGGGAATGCCATTCCTTTAAGGGAGCATCCATTAAGGGTTGCCGAAGAGGTTGCGATGCTTGATGTTATGAGCAAAGGACGAATTATATGTGGTTTTGTTAGAGGTATTGGAGCGGAATACCATACATTCTCATTTAATCCTACAACCTCACGAGAACGATTTATGGAAGCACACGATTTAATAGTTAAATCATGGTTGGATGACGGTCCATTTGAGTGGTATAGCGAAAACTATAAATTTAAATATGTGAATCCATGGCCACGTCCATATCAACATCCTCATCCTCCTATTTGGATTCCAACTCAAGGAAGCGCTGAAACACTAGATTGGGTAGCGGAAAATCATTACACTCTATTACAAACATTTTCTCCATTAAAAAATATAAAAAAGGTATTAGGTGATTTCAGAAGGAAGTGTGAGGAAGATTTTAACTATTCTCCTACACCTGACCAGGTCGGATGGGCTTTGCCAGTATATGTTGATGAAACAGATGAAAAGGCTTACAATAACGCCCGACCACATTTAGAATACTCAAATGAAAAATTACAACATAGACCACCTGAAACTTTATTCCCACCAGGTTACTTAACTGAGCGTTCAATGGAAGCTGTATTGAAACTAAAAGGAAAAGCAACACGAGGCAAACCATATGAAGAATTAATTCAGAGTGGATTTGCCGTAGTTGGCAACCCGGATACAGTCGCAAAGCAGTTAGAATATATTGCGGAGCAAGTAGGTGCCGGAATAGTCGTACCAATGTTGCAATTTGGGACCATGCCACATGAAGTTGTTATAGGTAACATGTCTCGTTTTGCAAAAGATGTTTTGCCAAGATTAAGAGAATTTCTTCCATCTGTTTTTAAATCAATATAAAGCCATGGAGGTGTCGAAATGAGTAATAAAAGAAATGGAAAAGTTAATATTTTTACAATCATGATTGTTTTACTGTCAATGTTTATCGCAACTGCATGTAGTTCTAGTCAAAGTCCAAAGCAAGAAAGTGTAACGACGGGTGGCTCAGAGCAAGAAAATAATGCTACTGAAGAAACAAAAGTAGATTTCCCAACAAAAGATATTGAACTAATTGTCCCATATTCAGCTGGTGGAGGGTTTGATACTGTATCTCGTTTAATAGCTCCTTATGTAGAAAAATATCTCCCTAATGATGTTAATGTCGTTGTAATAAATAAGCCAGGGGGGCAAGCTGCAATTGCTATTAACTCGATATTAAACGAAAATCCGGATGGACATACAGTTGGTATTTTTAATTTACCGGGTAATGTTGTAGGGCAGGTTGCAACAGGGCAGTTTGATATTGGGGAGGCCGCTTGGTTAGGCCAAGTTATGTATGAACCTATGTTAACTGTTACTTCCGCTAATTCAAAATTTAGTTCTTTAGACGATGTCATTGAAGCCGGACATGCTGTTGTGGCGGCATCAGCGATAGCATCTTCTGACGGATTAGGGCTTACTGTGACAAGCACCGAGTTGGGTTTCACGCAGGATATGCTAACTCTCGGCGGATTAACGGAAGCAATTCTCTCTGTTATGAGGGGTGAAAGTGATTTAGCAATGACACCATATTCAAGTAATGCTGACTTGATCGATTCAGGAGAACTTGTTCCTTTATATGTGAATTCCAAGGATCGGCTGGCTGAACTTCCAGATGTACCGACTCTCGTTGAATTAGGTTATGACAATCCTGGTATTTTAAGTTTAAACAGTTTGGTTAGAGCGTTTGGTGTATCTAAAAATATTGATCCAGCCAAAATTGAAATACTTCAGACTGCATTTGAAAAAGCAATAAATGACCCTGAATTCCAACAAAAAATGAAAGAAACATCAAATGAAGTAGTATTTGCAGAACCTGAAGAGATTAATGAGAATGTTAAAGAAATGATTAAAGCTGTAGAACCCTACGAAAAAGAGTTAAGGGCAGCAGTAGGAAAATAAGTTTAGTATGTATTTTAAACTTACAATCAACTAGGCATCTTCATACAAGTTAGAGAAAGATGCCTAGTCCTAAAATAATATATGAGAGGGGGATAAACTATTTGTTAGAACATATAGTTCCTGTACTATCAACCATTTTCTCATTAGAAAATATCGTTTTTTTATTGCTTGGTGCACTGTTGGGGATGATATTTGGTCTTCTTCCAGGATTAGGAGGGGCACAAGCTTTGGCATTACTTATTCCTATCAGTATCGGATTTGATATGATCCCTGCGATCTTGCTGATGGTTGGTGCAATGGGATCTGCAACGACTGCGGGTTCAATTACTTCAATTTTACTTAATACGCCAGGCACTCCTGGCAGTACCTCAACAACTTTTGATGGTTACCCACTAACCCAGAAAGGTAAAGCAGGCATGGCAATTGGAGCAGCCGCATCCTCTTCATTATTAGGTGGGATCGTTGGACTTGTTGTATTAATTGCCATTCTACCTTTTGGGAAGTATATCGTACTTGCGTTTTCTTTCCCAGAATACTTTATGCTAGGTGTATTAAGTCTTTCAGTAATTTCAATGATTACAGAAGGTACGATGTGGAAAGGCTTGATTTCTGCGCTTTTTGGTTTGATGGTAGCATCGATTGGGTATGATCCCGTAACAGGCGACTTACGATATACGTTTGATATTATTCATTTATATGATGGAATTAGTTTAGTATCAGTTGTCGTAGGTTTATTTGCAATTACAGAAATATTAGAACTCATGTCAAAAAAGAATGTAAAAAAAGTAGAATCAAAGGAAAGTATAAAAGGAATTGGAGAGGGAATTTTATCTGTTTTTAAAAACTTTGGTTTATTTTTTCGTTGTTCTATTATTGGAACAATAATTGGGATTCTCCCTGGTGTAGGTGGATCTGTAGCTAACTTTCTTGCTTATGGTCATGCTGTTCAAACATCGAAAAACCCAGAGAATTTTGGTAAAGGTGATATCAGAGGTGTCATTGCGCCTGAGGCCTCCAATAATGCAAAAGATAGCGGGTCGTTTGTTCCTACTCTAATTTTCGGTATTCCTGGGAGTGTAGATACGGCAGTATTATTAGGGGCATTAATTATTCATGGTGTACAGCCTGGGCCGTTACTTATGAGTAAAAGTCCAGATATTATTGTTCTATTAATAATTACACTTTTACTAGCTAATGTATTAATGTGCTCAATAACAGTTCTTCTTGCTCATCCATTGTCGAAAATAGCAACAATAAACAAATCTATTATCCTTCCAATTATAGGTGTGTTCGCGCTTTTAGGAACATATGTATTCAATGGAAGAGTAATTGATGTGTGGCTTGCGCTTTTATTCGGTTTAATTGGTTTTATTATGAAAAGAGCTGACTTTTCCCGAGTATCGTTTGTTATTGCATTTGTTTTAAGCGATCTTATTCAGCAGAATTTCCATTTAACATTAAGAAGTTTTGGACTAGAAGGTTTTGTTGCGAGACCAATTTCATTAACCTTATTCTTACTAACACTTATTCTATTAGCAGCACCTTATTTAAAGAACAAATGGAGGAGGGGATAGTAAGTGAAAACAAAGGTATCGAATTCGTTTGATGTATTCCTGTTCATCATTTTTTTAGCAATGACATGTATTTCATTCCAATACAACTCAAGTGCTAGATTAATGCCTTTTATATTTGGAACAATTGGCAGTTTTATGCTACTAATTCAGCTTATTTTTAATTTTGTTCCCTCCACACAAAAACTATTAAAGTTTATAAATCCGAAACAATATCCAAATCAAGATTCTATAAATGAAAAAGAATCGTCTGATAATTATTCGAATGAATGGAAACAATCGCTTATTGGCTTAGCCGCACTTTGCTGTTTTATATTACTTTTTCAACTACTAGGGTATTTACTTGCTGTACCAATCTTTATCCTATTATTTATGAAAATAGCTTTTAAAGAAAGCTGGCGCATGTCTATAGTAACATCCCTTATTACATGGGTATTTGTCTGGTTGCTATTCGATGTACTTTTAGCATTTCAAGGTTAAGCAATGATTATTGATTGGAGGGTATTTATTAAATATGATTGAAAGTTTAAAAGAAAAGGTTGCCCTATCATGCCGAATTTTAGCAATGGAAGGCTTAGTAGCAGAAACATTAGGACATGTTAGTGTTCGGATACCTAATAAAGATGAAATGTTAATTAGATGTAGGGGGGAACATGAGGAGGGTGTTTTATATACACAAAAAGAGACGGTACGATGTGTTAACTTTGATGGAGAGGGTGAAGACTTAGCAGGAAAATATGAAGTTCCAAAAGAACTTCCAATCCATGGGGAAATATATAAAGCCCGTCCCGAAGTTAATTGTGTAATTCATGCACATCCACCAGCTACCCTTATTTGTGGCATTTCGGATATAGAATTAAAACCAATTTTTGGAGCATTTAATATACCTGCAATGCGAATGGCCTTAGAAGGTATACCAATATTTCCAAGGTCCTACTTAGTGACCACCCCCAACTTAGCATTGCCGATGATTGAAATGATGGGTGACAAAGATGTTTGTTTAATGAAGGGACATGGAATTACTGTGACAGGAAAAAGTGTAGAAGAGGCAACGATTCGAGCCCTTAATTTTAATGCGCTTGCCCAAATAACACTAGAGATCGAAAAGACGGGAAAAAAAGCTCAAGTAATTTCTAAAGAAGATATTGAAGAATTACCGGATTTAGGAAGTAAATTTAACGACCAATGGGTATGGCGTCATTATGTGCGAAAATTAAGGCAGTTTGAAGGTAACCATTAAAATCATATTGTGTGTCTTTCTAGAATAGGGGGTATATTGTGTATAGTAAGTATATAAAGGTTGATGGTATACGAACGCACTATATAGAGGCTGGAGAAGGGGATAACTATGTTATCTTGTTACATGGTGCGGAATTTGGTGGGAACTCTCAAAATTCATGGGAGTATAATATTCAAGCATTATCTAAACATTTTCATGTTTTTGCAATAGATATGCTTGGTTTTGGTGGTACTGAGAAGATCTTTCATTTTGAAGATATTAAAGCATTTCGAATTGAACATATAAGAAAGTTTATGGATACGCTTTGTATCGACAGTGCTTCCTTTATAGGAAATTCCATGGGTGGCGGTTTGATTTTAAAAGTGGCTTCTGAGGAAAAACCTCGATGGAATATAAATAAAGCCATTACTATAAGTGGTGGTGGACCTAATAATCCTGAAACGCATAGTTTTGTGAATAATTATGACTGTACGTTTGATTATATGAGGAAGATTCATCATTTGTTTTTTTATGACGATGCATGGAAACAAGAAGAGTATGTTAACAAGCGCTATTTAGAAAGTATTAAACCAGGCGCATGGGAAGCTCTCAGTGTTTCAAGATTTAAATCACCTTTAGCAAAACAGAAGGCTAGTGGTAGGATACCTGATTATAGTTCTGCATATAAAAATATAAAAGTTCCCATCTTAATTTGTGCTGGAGACCAAGATAAATTAAAACTACCCGATTATTCAGAACGCCTTTCAAATTTAATTCCTAATTCACAAGTTAAAGTCTTCAAAGATTGTAGCCATTGTGCCCAAATAGAAAAAGCAGAGGAATTTAATGATCTGGCAATAGACTTTTTGAAATAAGGGTTGTTCCAATAATGGTTTTTTATATTAGATTTGATTCCGAAAGTGGAATACTTACCTTTGATTAAATAAGCAGAAAAATATGGGTTAAATCAAAGACAGGTTCTTTGTCTGAGCAACAGTGTATTTGCTCAGACAAAGAACCTGTTACTATCTGTTTGTTTAAAATGACTATGCTTGTGTTAAATTAAATCTTTCTTTTGTATTCTTCACATCTATTTTAATCTGATTTACTAAATCATCAATCGAGTTGAAACGCTTTTCTTCTCTAATGAAAAAGCAAACATCAACTTGAATCATTTGATTATAGATCATATCATTGAAATTAAAAATGTGAATCTCACATAGATTTTCTTTTATTTTATGATTTAGAGTGGGCCTCTCGCCAAAATTCATAACACCAAATAATTGTTTGCCATCAAAATTAATTTTAACTCCGTATACACCTTTTTTCATATTTTTCATCTGGAATGGTGCAGTAAGATTGGCTGTAGGAAAATTTAATTTTCTACCAAGCTGTTTACCTTCTATTACTAATCCTTCAAATGAAGTCATAGTATCTTCTTTTTTTTCAGTTAAAATATCACCAATTGTAATTATGGATATTTTATTGCTTTCAGCAATTTGTTGTACTTCCTCAAAATTTGATATTTCACCATGAGCATTTAGGATTTCACAAATATAAGTTTGGGGAATACATCTCGCCTTTTGGGCTAAATGTATGGATGCTTCCTCCGCCCCCATTTTTTCTAATAGACCGTATTTGTCACAAATAATAGGAAAAATATGTCCGGGTCTCTTAAAGTTAGTGGAATCCATATTTTTTTTTGTTAATGCTTTAATAGTGTCAGCGCGTTCAAAAGCTGATATACCTGTAGTTGTTGTTTCGTAATCAATCGAGATGGTAAATTTTCGGTCAGTATGCTTAGGGAGCTGATCCGTCATTAATGGTAAATTTAGCTGCCTTGCTTTAGTAGAATCAAGACAAACACAAATCAAACCTTTACCAATTCTAGTCATAAAATTTACACTTTCTGGAGTTGCGATTTCAGAAAGACCTACTAGATACGACCTTTCTTTAAAGTTATCGTTTAAGATAATTAGCTTACCTTGTTTAAGTTCTTCAAGTGTATGATCTAGTTTACTCTTTAACCTTATACTCATATTGACCACCCCTAATTATACTTTTTTAAGTTGGTGGTATAGTTTCTCCCCCCAATTTTTAATAATTCCAAACTTACTTCTATTAATATTTTTAATTAATTTCACATTTATTATTTTGTCCTTGTTTCATTTCTTGTAAAGTAACAAGTTCAGAAGCAAGTGTTTTGATTCGATCAATGATATCTGTATCGATAATTTCATTTATTTCATTAAATTGTTCTTTTAACACATACACTGATGATGGAGCAACAAAAGCCCGAAAATATCCTGCAATTGGTTTTATTTGATTGTCGATCACTAAATAGTGTTGATACGTACTACCGTTTGCTACAAAGCCCATGACTTTACCTCTAAAAGCAGAGGGTGGGACCAAATCTAATAAATTTTTTAGAGTTCCGGTCATAGACACATTAAAAATAGGGGTACCTATTACGTAAAAATCAGCCAATGTCACCTTATCGATAATTAACTTAGTATCACCTGTATATAGTGAAGGATCTCGACCGTCGCAAAATTGTATATCATAGTTACTAAGGTCCAATAACTCAACTTCGATATCTGGATTTAATTCCTGGACTTCATCTAAAACTTTTTTTACTAAAGCAGCGGTTTTTGAACCAACAATCGTTCCAGATATGCCTAAAATTTTCATTAAGTGAATCCCTCCTTTTATTTTTTTGGGTTGCGATAGTTTAACAATACTCTGTTATATAGTAGCGGTTTTAATAATAGAATAAACTAGTAATATCATATGCAATATATCTTGAAGTCTAAGCGGAAATTAAACAGAACGGTAAGTGTCATTACCACTACTCCAAGGTATACTTTCATAAATTACTAGTTTATCCTTCTCATCTTAGGAGGAGATTTATATAGTTATAAACCTTAAATCTTGACTCCAACTTTTGCTTTTACAGCTGGCATAACTTCTTTGGAGAACAGTTCCATATTCTTCATCGTCATTTCATGGCTAAGATTTCCGAATTGGAGCATCGTTACAAAAACACCGAAATTAATATCTCTTTGTGCTTCAATTAGCTTTTCAGATACGGTCTTTGGACTGCCCACGATCACATATCCTTCATCCATTAATCTCTCAATTGTGAAACCACCTTCTGAACGCTTATTTATTCGACTAAGTACGGCAGGTTCAGATTTCTCAGAAAGATAACCAGGAGGGAAGAGGTACTCGTTTTTCATATACAGTAACTTAAAGAGAAGTTCCATTGGTTCTCTTGCCTCTTCCACCGCTTGTTCATCCGTTTCAGCAACATAAATTGGTAATGCCCAACCAAGTTGGTCTGGTGATGCTGTATACCCCCATTTTTCCTTAGCCATTTCTTGATATAAGAGTAATGATCTTCTTACACTGCTATATGAGCTATAAGTTTGTAAGTACGTATATTTCTTCTGAGAAGTCCACTCAATGGTTTCCTGACTTCCTTGAGAAGGAATCCAAATAGGAGGATGGGGCTGTTGGTAAGTTCTTGGCCAAACGTTTACATATTCGAAATTATAATATTTCCCTTCAAAAGAGAATGGACCTTCTTTCTCCCATGCCTCCATTATGAGATCATGTGCCTCTAAAAAGCGTTCTCTAGATTCATTTGGATTAACTCCAAATGCATGATATTCAGCTCCGATTCCACGAACGAAACCAGAAATGATTCGTCCACCGGTAATTACATCAAGCATTGCTACTTCTTCAGCCACACGTAATGGGTGCTCACGCAATGGTAAAGCATTTCCGATAATTGATATTTTAATGTTTTTTGTACGACGAGCCAATGTCGCAGCCATAATATTAGGAGAAGGCATATTACCGTATGCAGTTTGGTGATGTTCATTTACACAAACACCATCAAATCCTAATTCCTCAGCATATTCCATTTCATTTAAATATTCATTGTATAAACGATTACCAACCTCCGGATCATATAATTTGTTTGGAAGTTTAACCCAAGCTTGCCCATATTCTTTCTCAAAATCTTCAGGTAGATACTTATATGGCATTAGATGAAATAAATAAAACTTCATTATTTAACCCCCTCTTTTTGTTGATTAAGAAATTTTTCGATTTCATTCCTTAGTTCTATAGGTTTTTCAATCTGTGGTAAATGGCCACATTCATCAATTAGTACAAAATTAGCTTTAGGGATTAAACTTGTAAGTTTTTCACCAATTGCAGTAGGTACAATTTTATCTTCTTTTCCCCAAACAACTAAGGTAGGAGAGGTAATCCTAAATAGGCGTCCTTCTAATTTTGGATTATACATACGTGGTTTCCACGTTAATTGTGCGAGCATTCTACGATCGCGTGTTTTTGTTTCTTTTTCTTCTTCTGATAGGATAAGCTCATTATTCATTTGGTAGAATTCGAGTGAACGTACTTGTTCATGATTATAAGAGAAAATATCTGTATATGATTGACCCTTTGCTTTAATACCAATTGAATCGATGAGCACTAAACTTTTCACGCGCTCTGGATATCGAACAGCAAATTCTGTAGCAATCCATCCTCCAATATGAGCACCTATCAGGTGTACCTTTTCGGCATTTATATCATCTAGTAGATCTTTATAATAAAAAACTAAGTCTTCAACGGTTTCGATCCAATCTATTCTTGGTGAACTTCCGAAACCTGGATGAAGGGGTGCAATTACATGGTAGGAACTAGAAAGTTCTTCTAATGATTTGGACCATTGTTCTACATCACCGGCACCATGTAAATAAAGTAAAACTTCACCTTGTCCTTTCTGGAATAGATAAACATCATGACCTCTAACACTCTTGGTTTCTATTACTTGATTCATTCAATACACCTCCATAAATGTCTTCATCTAATAGGAATTCAATAGCTAAGCGGTTAAACTCATCAGCATATTCAATTTGAGCATTATGTTTACAATTTTCAAACACTTTTACTTGACAGTTAGGAATCATTTCCGCTAAACGGTCTTTATAGTCAGGAAGTTTCAGATCATCTTTGTCCCCACAACATACAAGTACAGTGTTTTTAATGTTTTCATACGGTGGGTAATCTTTTAACACAAAGCCTGCATTTTTAGGTGCTATAGGTGAGCGAAATCTTGCAACACTTAATGCTTCCCAAGCACCCGGTTTTATACTAGATTGATATCGCTTTTCAACATATTCATCCGTCTTCCACTGTTCATTAAAAAACAGTACTTCATGTATTCTTTTCATATACTGTTTTGAACAATCATAATTGTTTAGCAGGTGAAATGTATCTTTATTATTTGGACCACCGCCACTAATACTAATAATCTTTTTGATGTTCCAAGCTGGATTCTCATCTGAAGCGATTTTTAGAATTAAGCCGCCACCAAATGAGTTTCCAATAAAATGTGCTTCAGGAATACAAAGTGTATCCATAAAATTCTTTATATGATTGATTCGTAGAGAAGCAACATCATCAAAGCTAAACAATTTTTCAGTTTCTCCAAACCCAACCATGTCAACAGCAAAGACATGAAAGTGCTTACTTAAAGCATCAATGTTATACTCCCAGCAATTAAGGGAGTTACCACCATATTCTGCTCCATGTAACAAGATTACATAATTATCTCCGGTACCAGCTTCTAAATAGTGGGTTTTTATATCCCCGACCTTAATAAATTTACTTTTAATTTTTGTTCACCCTTTCTTTTTTTATAGAATGATACTAATCTAGCGAACTTAAAAAGACGAAATTGAACACGTTTAAAAATAACATTTAATTCTGAATATTTAAAATTCCCATCTAAGTCTTATTGTAATCCTAAAGTAACATTCAGTAAAATTACTATTTTTTTAAAGTTTTCATAAGCGCTGCTTATGATAAATCTCTTTGTCAGAAAAAGCAGAGATAAAAAGAAACTTGATTTGGGGAATTCTTTACTTGATACAAACCATCATAGTGAAGTTTGGAGGAGTTAAGAGCAGTATTAAATCCTATGAAATTAAAAAGAAGGCTTACTCGATTATGGCCCAACGAAGGACAATTTGAGTCAGCCTAATCAATTGTTATGAACTAATATATCGAAGAAATTCTTTAGCCGTGCTAGAAAGTTCGTGCTTTTTGGAGTAAATCCACCCATAAGTTATGTAGTCTTGGGTAAAACCAGTTAAACCAATTTGAACGATATCTCCGTTTTTCATGGTTGGATCATTATCAGCATAAGCCGCTGAAACAACTGTTATGCAATTTTCTTCGATTACCGTTTTTTTCACAAGATCAAGTTTGTTAGATCGAAGTAATATATTTAAACCATTATATTTTTCGACCAGACGATCAACAAAGTCTAGTATAACTCTGCTTGTATACAAAACAATTTTTTGATCAAACAATTCTATAGGTGAAATAATAGTTTTACTAGCCAAAGGTGAATTTTTATTCACACATACTACCATTGGTGAACTGAACATCGCTTTAAAAGCTAAGTCATTTTCTAATTTTCCTTCTGTCTTCGGTAAAGTAATAAGACCTAAATCGATGTTTTTGTTTCTAATATCTTCTATTATATATACCGTGTCTTTTTCACTAATTTCAATGTTCATATTAGGATAGTCCCTTTTAAAGAAATTTAGTGTGTCGTGGGTTAAATTAATAAATCCAGGTGTCAAAGAAACTTTTAAATCCTCTGTAAGAGGGGTATCTTGAACTTTTGATATATTTTTGATCTCTTGGATTTTATCCAGTATATCCTTCGAAATTTCAACAATTTTTCTGCCTTCTTTTGTAAGCACAACTCCAGCTCGTGACCGTTGGAATATTTGAAAACCTAATTCCTCTTCAAGACTAGTAATTGCCTGGCTAATTGCAGACTGTGAAACATAAAGATTTTGTGCAGCAGCAGTAATATTACCAAATTTCGCAACCTCATAAATAAATTGAAATTGAGAAAGATTCATTCTACATCCCCCTTGTTCTATCATAAGTATTACTTATTTATATAGTAAATATATAGTTATTTTACCAACGTTATTTTTTAAAGTAAAATAAAAATATAGAAAATTTAGAATATAATTGAATTTTGAAATGAATTCAGGGAGGAAATATTTAATGGGACTTTATAAATGGTTAATTTGAATTAATGTGTTGTGTAGTTTCTACTAATTTCTAAATTATGATTACTTAATAAATTGAATTATATAAAGAGAGTTATCGAAGATTTCGGAACCTTTATTTTTTCTGAATTCAAAAGCATACCAAATAGTATAAGGAGGTAATAGATTTGGAATTAAACACAATCTTGCTACAACAGAGTACATGGAGTGGTATAACGATTGGCTTTATTTATGGGTTAGTAGCCTTAGGATTTACCCTAATTTATAATGTTAGTAGAATTTTAAATATTGCCCAGGGTGAATTTGTTATGATTGGTGCTTTGAGTATTTATTCATTTGTAAGCGTTTTAAATATCCCGATTTGGTTAGCTATTCCATTAGCACTTATCGTATCTGCCATTATTGGGGTGATCATGGTAAAATTCGCTTTAGAACCTATAAGTAAATCAAATATATTAGCCTTAATTATTGCAACAGTAGCTTTCGGTGAAATAATAAAGGGCGGGGCAGTATTAATATGGGGAAGTGATAACTACGCAATTCCATCGTTTATCGAAGGTGCTTATATATCTATATTTGATGCTAATGTAAATATCCAAACCTTTATTATAATTTTTGTATCATTGGCAATTTATTTTGGATTTAGATGGATGAATAAAAACACGAATTTTGGTATATCCTTGACTGCTGTTGCTGGCGATCCTTATGCTGCACAATTGATGGGTATTAATGTGAAACGCGTTATCATTTTAGTTGTTGCAATAGGTGCAGCTATGGGGGCTATAGGAGGTATTCTTATAGGGCCTTTAACTTCGATGAGTTATTTTCAAGGAACCATGTTAGGAATTAAAGCTTTTATTGCTGCATTAATAGGTGGACTTGGCAGTTATGGAGGCGCATTAATAGGTGGACTTGTTTTAGGGTTATTTGAAGCTTATACAGCAGGCTTTATTTCATCCTTATTAAAAGATGCATTTTCACTAATTTTGTTATTGGTAATTTTGAATTTCCTACCTAATGGATTAGTAGATTTTAAAAGACTATTTAAACGTAGTTTGGTAAGGAGGGATTAAGATGGCCCAGAAAAAAATGAGATGGGATCTGATAACATTAATCCTAATAATACTTGTTATACCGTTACTATTAAGCGATTCTTTCTATCTAGATACCGTTAATCTCGTAGGAATTTATGCAATAGGAGTAATAGGATTGAATTTAATTTTGGGAGTCGGCGGTCTTATAACTTTAGGGCATGCGGCATTCTTTGGTTTAGGAGCATACCTATCATCCTATATATCTATTCATCTCCAATTAAACCCTTTTTTATCTATACTAATAAGTTGTATCTTAGTAGCTTTAATCACTTTTATTATTTCTTTCCCTATATTGCGATTATCAGGGTACTTTTTAGCACTAGGTACGTTGGCAATAGGGGTTGTTTTTTACACGTTGATAAATGGCGGTGGAACCTTGACGGGTGGACCGAATGGTATCACGGGTATGCCAGGATTTTCAATTGGAGGTTATGAGTTCACTTCCTATACTCAGCTTTTCTACCTCATTTGGATTACGGTTTTCATTGTTTATATTCTTTCAAAAAATTTAATGGATTCAAAAGAAGGTAGAGCATTAAAAGCGATTCATTCAGATGAAGAGGCAGCAGCAACATTTGGCATTAATATATTTAAACTTAAGGTGAAAATGTTTGTAGTGGGCTGTACTTTGGGAGCACTTGGCGGCGGCTTTTATGCACATTATATGCTGTTCATTTCTCCGGATATTTTAAGCCTACATAGCTCTATTAATTTTATAATGATGGGCTTTTTGGGTGGACTTGGATCCTATTTAGGTCCTATCTTTGGCTCATTTATTTTTCAAGTTATTCGGGAATTAGCCCATATGGCTGGCGAATATGAATCATTAATTCATGGTGTTATTTTTCTAATAGTTGTTGTATTTTTCAGCGGGGGTATTCAACAATTATCTAACAAAATTAGATCACTTTCTAATAGTAAAAGAGTTACGAAAGACAATGTTAAAAATACTAACAATATCCAAAAAAGTGGGTGAGATTATTGTCGTTATTAGAAGTAAGAGGACTATCAAAAAACTTCGGGGAATTTAAGGCTGTCCATAATCTCTCTTTTACTGTAGAAAAAGGGCAGATTGTATCTATCATTGGTCCAAATGGTGCAGGAAAAAGTACGACATTAAATTTAATTACAAAAGTTTTACCTATGACAGAGGGTCAGTTATATTTTGAAAGTAAAGCAATTAATTCATTGGAAACAAAGGACCTTGCCCATCTTGGGATCTCAAGAACTTTCCAAAATGTTAGGTTATTTAAAGCTAATAAGATGACGGTTCTTGAAAATATACTGATTGGATTTCATCACCAATATAATCATGGAATTATTAAATCTACGTTCCGATCAAGGAGCGCAAAAAAGAATGAAATAGAAATGAATAAAAAAGCACATGAAATAATGGGTATGGTTGGGATATCTGATTTAGCCAATTTAGCAGTAGAAAATTTAGCTTTTGGTAATCAACGTTTGGTGGAACTTGGGAGAGCATTAGCGGCTAATCCTAAATTACTTATCTTGGATGAACCTGCTGCAGGTCTTAATGATATTGAAACTGAAAAGTTTTCAAAGTTAATAAAGGATATTAATAATTTAGGAGTATCCGTTTTACTAGTTGAGCATCATATGGGATTAGTAATGGATATATCTGACAAAATTGTTGTGTTAAATTATGGGGAAAAGTTAACTGAAGGCCCGCCTTCCGAGGTGCAACAAAATCCAGTTGTAATTGAAGCTTACTTAGGGAGGGATGATTCGTATGTTGGAGCTTAAAGATATCCATGCACGTTATGATCAACTAACGGTATTAAAAGGTATTAATATAAATATTAAAGAAGGCGAGATTATTAGTCTTCTAGGTGCAAATGGAGCTGGAAAAACTTCAATACTAAAAACGATTACTGGTGGTATTACAATTACTTCTGGAAACGTCTTTTATAAAGAAGAAAAGATCACCTCTTTACCAGGCTTTGCTGTTGCTCGTAAAGGAATTTCTCATGTTCCAGAGAATAGAAGGGTTTTTAAAGATCTGAACGTTGAGGAAAATCTAATTATAGGTGGAATGAAACACACGAATAAAAAAGAACTAATGAAACGAATCGATACTATTTATAAACTTTTCCCCCGCTTGCAAGAACGGAAAAAGCAGTTAGCTGGGACCATGAGTGGGGGGGAGCAACAAATGCTTGCAATCGGTAGAGGGATCATGATGGAACCCAAGTTATTAATTTTAGATGAGCCTTCGCAAGGATTAGCTCCTAAAATTGTAGAAGAGATCTTTTCCTCGATAAAAAGATTAGGAGAAGCAGGTAGGACCGTAATATTAGTTGAACAAAATATCTTTCAGGCTTTAAAAATATCTCATAGAGGCTATATTGTTAAAAATGGACAAATTATCAAAGAAGGAATTGCAAGTGACCTGTTAAAAGATGAGGAAGTGAGGGAAGCTTATTTACACTAGTACTATTTAATGCTATAACAATAGCATTTTATATAGAAAACATGAAGGAGGATAATACTAAATGAGTAAATCTTTTATCAAAACTATTAGTCTATTAGTTCTTGCATTGCTTATTTTTACCGGATGTTCTTCATCTAATACGTCTTCAAATGAGAACTCGAATGCTAGTTCAAATGCGAATTCAAGTACGGGTGCTACCGAAACTCAAGAAGGCAATAAAGATCCAATCATAATTGGATCAACATTATCACTGACTGGTGGACCAGGCTTTTTGGGTTCAGGGATGAAGGAAGTTTTTGATTTAGTTGTAAAGCAAACAAATGAAAATGGTGGTATTAATGGCCGTCCATTAGAAATCATTTATTATGATGACGAAGGTGATCCAGAAAAGACAGTGCAAAATGCACAAAGATTGATTAAAAAAGATGGTGTTAATATTATTATAGGTCCAAGTTTAGCAAGTACTACAACTGCTCTTCAACCACTTGTTGAAAGAGAAAAAGTAATCATGTTTTCATTGTCTAACACATATATCCCACCTGCAGACAGTTATATCTTTAATACATCATTAAGTGGTGAAAGTGGACATGAAATCCACCATGAATGGTTGATTGAAAATGGTATAAAAAAAGTAGGATTTTTAGCAACAACTGATTCAAGTGGTGATATTGCTACAAATATCATTAATGAAAAATTCCAAGGCCAGGATGGAATTGAATATGTAATTGAAAGAATGGGACTAGATTCATTAGACCTAACTCCACAATTGACACGCCTACGTGGCGAAGGCATTGAAGCATTAATTGTTATTGGACCAGGTTCACCTCCAACTATTGCAATTAAAAATGCAGGTCAACTTGGAATGGATATGCCGATTTTATTAATACACAGTCAGGCTTCAAATATATTCGCAAAATCTATCGAAGGTTTCATCCCTGACCAATTGTTTATCACTGGAACAGGCCCTATGGCATATGATCAATTAGATGATAAGAACCCTTTAAAACCTGAGATACTAAAAATAGCTAAAGCCTTCAAGGAAGAATACAACAAAGAAATTGATCACGTTGGAGCTGTTGGATATGATGCAATTACATCAGTCATTAAAGGTATAGAAATGGCTGATTCAGATGACCCAGATAAAATTAAAGAAGTTTTTGAAACACAATTTAAGGATGTTATGCTCACAACAGGTATTGTTAATTATACAACAGAGGATCACCAAGGTACGGATATGAGAGGCGCAGTTCTTTTAAGACTTGATCCTGATTTATCTTGGAATATTCAATGGGAACCGAAATTCTGGGAGCAGTAGGCCCTAATATATTATAGGTAGTAATAAACAATGTCCCCTATAAGGTAAATGTTGAATTAACAATTACCTTATAGGGGAATTAACTTTGGGAGTGAATTCTATCCAAGCAGAGCCCCAATTCCAATGCATATGCTCCTTTTGGAATCAGTATATAATGGAACCTTCCCTTAGAACCCTCGTAATAATCATCTCATCAGTATCAAAGTTTAACTAATTCTCGTTTTGATACTTTGTATCAGTGTTAAAATATAATGGTTTTTAATATTCCCGAATTAGTATATAAGCATAATACTCCTAGTTTACATTTTAGGGACCCAAGATGTGTTCTCAAGTTCCAAAACTCTGATAATATCTATCCATTGAGAAAATGATCGTGGACAAGCTATTATTGTACGATCGTAAACGTTTTTGTACAAATTTAAGAAGATTTTAAGTTCCCATAAGTAACCTGTGTAATTTAAAGGTGCATATAATTTACTAACGGAAAGATTACTATATGGTTTTTTAAGGACAGTTGGATAGTTATGTTAAAATAAGTAGGAGATCTGTAATATTTATAGATTTAATATGAAAAATCTATATAGAGTTAATACGTTGAATTCCATATAAAATAATGGTTAGCTGAATATAGAATAAGGTGGATGGTGATTATTTGGAGCATAAATTTAATTTATATTTAGTTAGACATGGTGAAACATATTTGAATAAGTATAATAAGATGCAAGGGTGGGCCGATAGTCCATTAACAGAGGACGGAAAAGTAATCGCTATTCAAACCGGCAAAAGATTATCTACAGTTGAGTTTAATCGAGTATATACTAGTGATTTAGGTAGAACAGTTGAAACAGCTGAACTTATTCTCCAACAAAATCATCACAACAATTACTTTGAAATAAATAAACGAAAAGCATTTAGGGAAGCTTTTTTTGGGAGCTTTGAGGGTGATTATTTGGATTTAGTTTGGAAGAGGATAGCCAAAAACAATGGTTATAATTACAAAGATGCTAATGATATTTTTAAAAACCATAGTCTCGAAGAAGTAATGGATTTTATTAAAAGGGCTGACCCATTTAAACATGCTGAAAACTATCATGAACTATGGGAACGTATTGATTCGGGATTAAATGAAATCGTGTCTAAAAGCATCGAGAGTAATGAAAATATTTTACTTGTAACACACGGGGTGATCATAAGAAATATATTGAATAAGTATTCAGACGGGTTTGATGTACAAGGGAAAATAAAAAATTCAAGTGTTTCTATTCTAGAATATTCCAATAGTAGGTTTAAGGTTGTATCGTTTAATCAATAAAAACATGTAAAATGGATTCATTTTAAAATATTAAAATTTTTAATGCTAAAAGGACATTCAAAAATGTCCTTTTTTGTATTGAAAAGTATGCGTTCGGCATACTAAGAAAGAAGTTTGCTATCAGTGACCTCAAAAGGAGGGGTAAAATGCCTTTTTGGTTAAATAAGACGAAGGAGAAGGATCGTCATTCATACCTGCTTAGTAATAATGGGTACTCTAATTTGCAAGACGGGTTGCAAAGTAATCTAAATGCAATTCGAAACGTCTTTAAAAATGACAGTGATTTTTTTTATAGAAGTTTTCACATTGCCGGAACTATTCCTTCTGTCGCTATATATATTGGGAGTTTGGTTGATAAAGAAGTCATCAACCGTGATGTCATTCAGCCACTCCAGGAACATAGGAATGCACCAGTCACAAATAATGAGTCAAAAGCATATCTAGAGTGGCTACTGGATGATGTACTGTATCTTTGTGATGGAGAAATAGTTATAGAAATTCAGAGTGTGTTAGATGCACTTTTACATGGCAAAACCATCATATTAATTGAGGGAGAGAGACATGCATTAATTCTTGATACTTCCAAGACAGAAAAAAGGGGCATTACACAACCTGAAACAGAGCGAGTCGTTCGCGGACCAAGGGAAGGCTTTATCGAGCATATGCAAACAAATATTTCACTACTACGGAATCGTCTTCCAGTTGCAGAATTCCGGGTAGAGCCGATGGAAATAGGGAAGAAAACAAAGACAAAAATTACAATTTGTTATTTAGAGTCGATTGCCAATCCTGTATTAATAGAGGAAGTAAAAAGAAGATTAAGTGATATACATATTGATCGTATTTTAGATGCAGGCTATATTGAACAATTTATTGAGGATAATCCAAGATCTCCGTTTCCACAGGTACAAAACACAGAACGCCCTGATAAGACGATAGGAAGTATTTTAGAAGGAAGAGTTGCTATATTAGTGAATGGTTCTCCGTATGCTCTCATCGTACCGTCTATTTTTAATCAGTTTTATCATACAAGCGAAGATTATAATGAACGCTGGATGATCACCTCTATTATAAGGATTATTCGGTTTATGGCTTTAATTTTTTCTCTTACTTTTTCATCTTTTTATGTGACTGTGTTGTCCTATCACCCTGAAATGATTCCAGCTAAGTTTGTGGTAGCTGCATCAAGTGGGCGAGCAGGAGTACCTTTTCCGGTTGTGGTTGAAGTAATTCTCATGGAGGTTGCAATGGAAATTTTACGAGAAGCCACGGTTCGTATGCCACAACAAGTAGGTGGAGCATTATCGATCGTGGGAGTGCTCGTTATTGGTCAAGCTGCAGTAATGGCGGGGTTTGTAAGTCCGATCACAGTAGTCATAATAGCGATGTCGACGATTGGCTCATTTGCAACACCATCTTACAATGCTGCAACTGCTTTTAGAATGCTACGATTTCCGTTGCTTTTCTTATCAGGTGCTTTTGGATTATTAGGACTTTCAACGGGGCTAATCTTCATTATTAATCATATGTTGTCATTACGCTCCTTTGGCGTACCATACATGGCTCCAGTATCACCAGGAGACTATTCAGGCTTAAAAGATTCTCTCATTCGAGCGCCATTAAGGTGGCTAAGAAATCGACCAACCCAGCTACACCCACAAGATTCTAATAGAGTGGACGTTGGAATCAAGAAAGGTCCAAGTAATCCTCTGCACAGAAATAAAGGGGGAGATTCTAATAAATAAGTCTCACGAATTAATTACAACAGTACAACTGGCAACTATTATCGTTAGCTCCATTTTGGGTGTGGCGATGTTGGCCCTCCCTCGGTTTGTTGTAGAAGATGCCGGTTTAGGGGCACCTTTCGCAAGCCTTGTAGGGGCGTCAATTGCTTTTATAGGTTTACTTGCTGTAGTTTATTTGGGCAAAAGATTTCCAAAACAAACATTGATTGGTTACAGCGAAATAATTATAGGAAAACATTTAGGTAGGTTCCTCAGTAGTTTGATCATATTGTTATTTGTCCTAATAATGGGGCTAGAGACAAGGCAGTTTGCTGAGGTGGTTGCAGGGGCATTACTCCCAAATACTCCTATTCAAATTGCTATTTTTTTAATGATCTTCTTATGTGCAACAACAGGTTTTCAAAACGTAACTACATTCGCTTATATCCATTTTTTTTATATGCCGCTTATTATGATACCAATTTTGATGGTTTTGTTTCCTGCTTTTCAAGATATAGAGATTTATCATCTGACACCTTTTCTAGGTCATAATCCTACATTCAAGGATTTTTTGAGTGGTGGAATTGTCGTTACACAGGCTATTACCAATTTTTTTGTAATTGTAATGGTGATTCCTTATATGAAGGAACCAAATAAATGTGTCAAGGGTGGAATTTTAGGTTTTTTAATAGGAAGTTTTTTCGTGATTTTTATCATTACTATGGCACTTGCGGTTTTTGGAGAGGAAGAGATTCAACAATCATTTTGGCCTACATTGGTGCTTGGCCGAATGGTCCATGTTCCTGCCCAAATTTTAGCAAGGATTGATTCAATCTTACTTATTTCATGGATTTATGGTGTGTTTACAACATTGTTTTCGTTTTATTTTATTTTTGTGAGAGGTATTGCGGAGTTATTTAAAACAAATCGCTATCGACTTATTGCTGCGCTTGGTTTTCCTGTTATGGTATTCATTGCAATGTTCCCACAAGATATTTATGAAATGTACGATTATATTTTAAAAGTAACGTACTTTGGAATCTTTCTAACCATTGTATATCCTGTCATCCTTTTGTGTGTTGCCATGATACGAAAAATAGGGGCTGGATTGGTATGAAACGGATGTTCAGGTATTGCATTTACATATTGCTTCTACTTTTACTAACAGGCTGTTGGGATCGTTACGAATTAGAAGACAGAGCTAATATATTAGGACTAGCAGTAGATTTGGCAGAAAAAAGTGAGCTAAATGATGAACCTGAAGTAACACATCAAAAGGGTGAATTTCCTGAAGAGAAAAGAGAGACTTTATATAAAGTGACGGCCCAAATTGCGGTCCCGGGAAAAATTAAGTTGGGTCCTGAAGGTGGAGGTGGACAGGGCTCAGAAAAAACAGCGTGGGTTCTTGAAACGTTTGGTCATACAATGAAAGATGCGATGGCAAATCTTCAGCAGCAGCTTGCTGAAAAACTGTACTTAGGGCATTTGCAAATTGTTGTAGTATCGGAAGATATTGCTAAAAGAGGATTATCGGAGGTGAACGATTTTCTTCGGCGCGATCACGAGGTGAGAAGAACCGCTTGGATGATTGTTAATGAAAAAGATGCATCTAAGGTTATCAAAACGGCTCCTCCTCTTGAAACAGTACCATCGCTTTATTTATCAGATACGTTAGACAACGCTGTTCGCTTTGGAAAGTTACCGCGGGAGTATTTAGGGAAATTTTGGATTGACATTTCGGATGATGGTGTAAATGCTGTTCTTCCCTCGGTTAAAGCGATAGATGGGGATCGCATTTTGGTTGATGGACTTGCATTTTTTCGGAATGAGAAAATGGTAGGTCGTACTACTCCAATTGAAATTGGAATGTATATGAGCATGAAGGAAAAAAATGGCGGTGGTTACTCTGTATCAGTTTCCCTAGAGGGAGAGGAAGGGGTTTATTTAGTAAAGGCTGAGAAAAGAAAGCCACACATTAAAGTTAGTCTTAAGAATGGAAAACCAAGTGCTGAGATAGCTGTAGAGATTGAAGCGGTGATCGAAGAAGAGGTAAACAATAACCAGTTAAGTGAAGAGAAAATAAAACAACTAAAAAAAGCAGCAGATCAAAAACGTAAGGAATTGTGCGAGAAATTGCTTGGACAATTACAAAAAGAAGGTTCTGATGTATTAGGTATTGGCGCTAGAATAAGGGCCAAGTATGGGGATTATTGGGATACAGAGGTCAAAACTGAAGAAAAGTGGTCTGAAATTTATAAAGAAATGAAAATCAAAGTGACTGTAGATCATAAGATTCGAAGAGCTGGTATGGAATGGAACTAAAGTAATGTGTGAAGTGCAAAAAGGGTAAAAAACATTGCCGTAACTTTTAACAATACCGATCTGGCACTTCTATTTATTCTATAAAAAGCATTTTAGACTCCTTAACCTTAGCTGTTAAGGAGTCTTCAATAGAGTTTGTAATTCCTCTTCAGTTATGAACTTCAGTTTTATGTCCTTCGAACCATCCTTATCATATGATTCAAGGAGTTTATCAATTTCGTCATAAGTAAACTTTGCTTTTCGTTTATTCATATCGTTTCACCTGATCCTTTCATTTAAAGTATTCTCTTGGGTGCATCTGTTTATTAGATAGGTTGATCATCTATGATTATTACGTATTAAGAATCAAAAATAACTTTAAGTAAGAAAGAGTTAGGCAATATAGGGTTTGCCATCTATTTGTTCTAGATGAAGTAGTTGATTTAAGCATTGTTGATTAATGATTTGATGAAAATCAGAAGGATGATCTAATGCAATTCCTCTTTGATTCGCAACGAAAATGATAATACCTAGTTCATAATACATAGTTTTAGTTAGGATACCTTGTTCAATGTTTTTCAAAATCTCATGATAAAATCGAATCAAAAATTCAACTGGTAATTTTTCATAAAGAGTCACTCACTACTCACCCCTATGTGTTTTTATCCATTAAAGTATTGCATGAAAAATACATTCACAATTTTTTTATCTGGTAAGCTCTAAGTCTAAAGAATTTTCTTATCTAATAGATGATTCGAATGTTACTAAAGTTTTATGGGGGTGTTTTTTGAAAAAATCATAATCTGCTTTTAACATAACGGGGGTGAAATAAGCGGAATTAATAATCATGAAAAATGACCTTGGATAAACCAAGGTCATATCTCAAAAAACTATTAATCGATTTGTTGTTGAACTTGTTGGATTTTCTGTTGTGCTTTTTCAAGTTCGCTAATTGCATAATGACATTGTTCCGTTTCGTTAGCACTAATTTGTTTTAAATGTAGATGTGCTTTATGGATAATATCTTGAGCTTCCTGTAATTCCCCTTTTAGGTTCATCGGTATTCATCCTTTCTTTATATTGTTCCCATATATATTGCGCAAATCTGAATTGAATTACACATTTAGAAATCCTATTATTTGTAGCGTTTTTTCTGAATCTGTACAATATATATTTATAGGAGGAGAATGAGATGAAAATGATTGATGCCCATATTCATTTAGACCGATATACAAATAAAGAAATTGACTTTATGTTAGAAGATTCAGACGAACTTATAGCTTTAGTATCTGTTTCATATGACCTTGAATCATGTAAGCGAAATCTATATTTGCAATCTGAATTTCCTCAGGTAAAGGCAGCATTTGGATTTCATCCGGAGCAAAGTTTGCCAACTGAAAATGAGATTATGATATTAATTAATTGGATGATTCAACATAGAACTGAAATGATTGCTGTTGGCGAGGTTGGGTTACCGTACTATTTAAGAAAAAATCAAGAAGTAACGCAGCAGCAGTATGATCTTTATATAGAGTATCTTGAGACATTCATGAAAGTGGCGACTACATATGACAAGCCCATAGTTTTGCATGCCGTTTATGATGATGCCCCGATTGTTTGTGATCTTTTAGAAAAGCATTCAGTTAAAAAGGCACAATTTCATTGGTTTAAAGGTGATGAAAAGACCGTTCACAGAATGATAGAAAATGGATACTATATTTCAGTTACTCCCGAGGTCGTGTATAGAGAAAAAATTCAGAAGTTAGTCTATAACTACCCAATAGAGCAATTGATGATTGAAACAGATGGTCCATGGCAATTCGAAGGTCCGTTCTCTGGAAGAAGGACCAATCCTAAAATGATGAAGGAATCTATTAGGAAGATAGCCAAAATTAAAAATCACTCCGAATCAGAAGTTGCAGAAAAATTATTAGCTAACACGAAATCATTTTATAAAATGTAAGAAAGAGGTGGTCTCAGCTTGGACTGATTCACAAATTTATATATAAATAAATAATACTAATTCGCAGCAGTTTAATCACTGCTTATTTTTTTTGAAAAAAAACGGTATTAGGCTTGCCATTAACTTTTTTCTTATATGAACTTTTTTATTTGAAAAATAAATGTAATAGTTCCAAATTTTTGCTAAAATTTACTTCGTATCATATACATATCAATTCAATATCAATGCTGCTAAATCGCATGGCTTTTTAGAGAAATAAAAACCAGGGGGATAGGAATTTGCTACAAATAAACAAAAAAAAAGTAAATAACATGGTAAAAAATAAAGGATTATTTTACGATAAGTCAGTTTTTAGGGTTATTATATTTGCAAGTATTACAATTATTATTTCTATTAGTTTAATGGGGTATCTTGTATATACAATTGCTTATCAAGAAACCCTTCAAAAGTTAAAACATAATGACTTGCAGTTCATTTCTCAGTCTATTTCTTCAAAAATAGATGCTCGAATTAATAGGGCCAAGGAATCATCTCTATTACTGGCATCTGATCCCCAGCTTATCGATTGGATAAAAAATGGCGAAGTGAATAAGCAAAGTGAGGATGATGTACTCTCAAAATTAAATTCATTAGTTGAGGACTATGATTATACAAAATCATTTATTGCAAGTGGATTCACTCACCATTATTGGACGAATGAGAAGAAAATAATTGAAACATTATCGAGGGATGATTCGTATGATGATTGGTTTTTCGATGCTTTAAACTCCAATCAAAAGATTGATGTTAACATTGACTATAATAAACAATACGAAGAAACCTTTGTGTGGATTAATACATTAGTTCAAAACGATGGTCAACCTATAGCTGTGGTCGGGGTGGGGCTTAGTTTAAATGAACTATCAAAAGAGCTAGAAAGCTTTAACTATGGTCATAGTAGTAATTTATGGATTATTGATAAAGCTGGGGAAATATACCTCTCTAATGATTTAACTCATAATGGGAAGTCGATTGAAGAATATGTTCCAATGGAAATAAAAGATATTTTACTTCAGGATAGCGGTAATGAGTATAAATTAATCGAATATGAAATTGAGTCAGGAGAAATGAAAGATTTAATAACTCAGAAACTTCAATCCTCAGAAGATCTTAAGTTAGTATATCAAATACCAAGAAATGAAACGATGTCATTTATCCAAACCGTTAAGGCGAACACCATTTTTGCAATCATCATTTCACTTATATCTATAGTCTTCATTTTTTACTTTATTTCTAAGCGGCTGGCAAATCCATATAAAAGAGCGCTTGAATTAAATATGGAGCTCGATAATATCGTCAGAGAAAGAACACTTGAATTAAGTGAAAGAAATGAAAAAATAACAGATAGTATTAACTATGCAAAACGTATTCAACGGACGGTTTTGCCTTCTCAGGAATCGATGGAAGCAATTTGTAATGATCATTTCATCATTTATCTTCCGAGAGATGGTGTAGGAGGGGACTTCTATTGGACTACCAAAATGGGGGATGATTATTTAATAGCAGTAGGGGATTGCACGGGTCATGGGGTACCAGGAGCACTAATGACTATGCTTTCAGTCTCGCTACTAAATAATATTGCGGAACGAAATGAAAGTATTTATAAAGATAATCCTGCAGCAATCTTACGTAAAATGAATTCTACCTTAAAAGAAACATTAAAACAGCAGGGAAAAAAAGGTATAACAGATGATGGGCTTGACATTGGATTATGTTATGTGAAACCAGGAAAAAAAATGATCTTCTCAGGAGCAAAGCTTTCGTTATATAAGCGAGACGATAATGGATTAAGTGAATATAATGGGGATCGAAAAAGTGTTGGATATAGAAGAACACCATTTGATTACCAATACACTAATCATAAAATAGATATAAGTGATAATGCATTTTTTTACTTAACAACAGATGGATTTATCGATCAGAATGGAGAAGATTCAGAGTTTGGTTTTGGGAAAAAAAGATTTAAAGAATTGCTTAACAAATACTATCACCTGAATTTAGAAGAACAAAGACAAAAAATTGAGATAGAATTAAATGTTTATATGAAAAGCGAGCCACAAAGAGATGATATTACATTTCTAGGATTTAAATTAAACTAGGTTATTAGAGGAGATTCATTTTTGAACGATATTCCTAGTTATTCTGAATCTTCTTTTATAAACCTTATCAAAAGGAGGAATTAAGTAGTGACTCCCTTTACCGAAAGAGTTATCGATATTATTCGTAATATTCCTGAAGGCAAGGTTATGACTTATGGACAGATAGCAGGGCTTGCAGGAAGTCCTAGAACTGCTAGGCAGGTTGTCCGAATTCTCCATTCCATGAGCAAGAAGTATTTCCTACCGTGGCATCGTGTAATTAATGCAAAAGGTCGGGTTTCTATAAAAAATGATGAAATATACAATGATCAGATCATGAAACTTCAAATTGAAGGTGTTGAAGTGACCGAAGATGGTATCGTTGATCTAGAGAAATATCAGTGGAGACTTTGATACCAGGTAAGTGTAAGACAATAATATTAAATCACTATGTTAATATTTTAAATTTGTTTTTTGGTTCACATACAAAGCTGCAAATCTCTGATTGATGATTTGCTCTTTTTTTTATTCATAAACCTAGTATATTAAAACAGTATAGTTCCTTCAGGTCTGGAAAAACTATGTAATAAAAAATACCAAGTGGAGGATCAATTATGCCCAATAAAGTTTATACTGATGGGAAATTACCAGAGTCACCAAAGTCATATTGGAGAGATTCCGTTGTTGTACCTGAGTTTCCCTGTTTAGAAAAAGATGTCAAAGTTGATGTGGTGATTGTAGGTGGTGGTATTACTGGTCTTACCTCAGCTTACCTGCTGGTAAATGAAGGTTTGAAGGTCGCTGTGTTAGAGGCTGGAAAATTGTTGAATGGCACGACAGGACATACGACAGCAAAAATCACCGCCCAGCATGATTTGATTTACGATGAATTTCTTCAAAATTTAGGTAGAAGTACGGCAAGATTGTATTATGAAGCTAATATAGATGCATTGAATTTTATAAAAAATACAGTAGAGCAGCATCAAATCGATTGTGATTTTAGTATGCAGGACGCATATATTTACGCCAATACTGTTCAGTATATTAAGAAGATTGAAAAGGAAGCAGCGGCATATAAAACACTCGGTATAGATGGTGGCCTGGTGAATACTATACCGATTAACGTAGATATGAAAAAGGCAATTGTCATGAAAAATCAAGCGCAGTTTCATCCTCTTAAATATCTAGCCCAGCTCGTTCAGATCATTACGGAAAAAGGCGGCTTGATTTTTGAACATACGACCGCAGTGAATGTAGAAACCGGTGAGGAACCAACTGTCCTTACGCGTGAAGGAGTACGCGTCACAGGGAAACATGTACTTGCTTGCTCGCATTTTCCATTTTATGAAGGTATGGGCTTTTACTCAACAAGGATGTACGCCTCACGTTCGTATGTTCTTGCAGTTAAAACGAAGGAACGTTTTCCAGGTGGAATGTATCTAAGTGCGGATCAGCCAACACGTTCACTTCGTTCTGTTATGATCAACGGTGAGGAAATGGTTTTAATTGGGGGAGAAAGTCATAAGACTGGTCAGGGAAAAGACACAATGGAACATTACCAAGCTTTAGAGTCATTCAGCGAACAGACTGTTGATCATGAAGAAGTTATGTACCGTTGGTCTGCTCAAGACCTTGTAACGTTAGACAAGCTTCCTTATATCGGTGAAATTACGTCTGGACAGCCGAACATTTTGGTTGCGACAGGTTATAGAAAATGGGGCATGACAAACGGAACAGCAGCAGCTCTATTATTTAGAGATATGATATTGGGAAAAAAGAGTGCTTATCAAGGTTTGTATTCACCTTCTAGGTTCTACGCCGATCCAAGCCTAAAAAATTTCCTAGTAGCAAATGCTGATGTGGTAAAACATTTAATTAAAGGAAAACTTGAAATGCCGTATAAACATGTGGACGACTTATCCAACGGTGAGGGTGCTGTAATAACTGTAAATGGTCATCGAAAAGGAGCTTATCGAGATGAAGAGGGAACCGTTCACATTGTAGATACAACTTGCACACATGTTGGTTGCGAAGTGGAGTGGAACAACGGCGATCGTTCTTGGGATTGTCCTTGCCATGGTTCTAGATTTTCCTATACCGGTGAAGTATTGGAGGGCCCCGCAGAAAAACCGTTGTTGAAATATGATTTTACAATGCTTGACGTCCTCACTTCTGAAGATTCCGGTTATTAACTTTTACGTAGCATATGAATGGTTCGAGTCAATTTGTGATATACAGTCACAAGAGATTCGAGCCATTTTTGTTAGTTTGGTCATTGATAAAGAATGAAACTGTAGGATATTTTATCAGTTGATGGTTTGTTTTCTTCGAAATGTTTTGCCATACCCCCCCATAAAGATATTTCTTCTAACGAATGTATATATGTAATATCTTTTTTTGAATTCAACCTTGAGTAACTTAATACGGGAGAGAAGATGAATGTCAGGAGAAACTTATAAATATCGTAAAGAACGAAAACAAGCCGAAAAATCCAGCCCAAATAAAGTACCTAAAAAAGGGTCCTTGTTAAAAAAATTAATAATTGTTTGTTTGGTGGTGGGGCTACTATCAACTGGAGCGGGGGCAATTACGTTTGCTTCTATTATTAGTAGCTCACCTGAATTAGATTCTGCTAAACTGGTGGATCCGTTGTCAACAAAATTTTATGATATGAATGGAAACTTCATCTATGAATATGGCAAAGAAAAGCGAACGAAAATTTCGTATGACCAGCTCCCAACTTTGTTGGAACAAGCGTTTATAGCCACGGAAGATTCCCGATTTTATGACCATAACGGTATTGACATAAAAAGGACTGCCAAAGCGATCTTTGTAAATATTACAGGTGACTTTGGGTCACAAGGTGGCAGTACCATCACACAACAAGTAATAAAAAACTCATTTTTAACACCAGAAAAAACTATTAAACGAAAAATACAAGAATGGGACTTGGCGCATGAGTTGGAGAAGGAGTACTCCAAACAGGATATATTAATGATGTATTTAAATAAAATATATCTTGGTAATCGTTCTTATGGAGTAGCGGCTGCTGCGAAGAATTACTATGGTCTTGATGTAGAAAATTTAAATAAGTTGACCCTTGCGCAAGCGGCCATGATCGCTGGATTGACACAAAGTCCAAATAATTATGATCCGACCAAACCGGAGAACATCGAATCAGCTACCAAACGACGGAATACAGTCCTTAGTTTGATGAATAGACATGGTTATATAACAGAAGAGCAAATGGAGACAGCTAAACAAGTCCCAGTTACAGAAGGCCTGGTACAACAAAAGGGCTTGCAAGGTATGCCTTTTGAATCGTTTTTAGATGCCGCGGTAAAAGAGGTTATGAAAATTGTGAATGATGTTGATGTTAGCAAAGATGGATTAAAGATTTATACAACAATGGATCCCGAAGCGCAGGAGTTTGCAGAAAAAATGTTGAACACAAATGAAATCATTACCTACCCAGATGAGAACTTTCAGGGGGCGTTTATCTTTTTAGATACCCAAAATGGTGAAGTTAGGGCTGTGGGTAGCGGTAGAAATGACTATGAAGCAGAGTTTTTGGGAAACAACTTTGCGATTGATATGCAACGTCAACCTGGCTCAACCTTTAAGCCGATTTTTGATTATGGTCCAGCAATTGAGCATTTAAAATGGTCTACCGGCCATTTAATTCATGACCAACAAACAACATATTCAACTGGTGAATCTATCTCGAACTGGGATCATAAATATCATGGTATCTTGACAATACGAAAAGCGCTACAATACTCATATAATATTCCAGCTCTCCTTACATTAAGAGAGGTTGGGATGGAAAAGGCTAAGGCGTTTTCAGAACAGCTCGGTATTTCTTATTCAAATAACAAGGTATATGAATCATATTCGATAGGAAGTAACAGCGTTAATCCTTTAGCCATGGCTGGGGCTTACAGCGCTTTTGGCAATGGCGGAGTCTACAATCAACCACGTTTTGTTCAAAAAGTTGTTTTTCCGGACGGAAGAGAAATCAATTTTGCTAAGCAACCTAAACGAGTGATGGAAGATTACACCGCTTATATGGTGACGGATATGCTGCGCACTGTTGTCGATGAAGGCACAGGAAAAACAGCTAACGTACCTAGCCTAGATGTAGCTGGAAAAACCGGGACAACCAATTTTGATGAAAGTACGAAGTCTAAATTTGGCTACCCAGATAATGCGACAAACGATAGCTGGTTCGTAGGTTATACACCACAATATACTATGGCTGTTTGGACCGGTTATTCACAAAATGGTACAGGTAATTATATGTCAAGTAATACGACGAAAATTTCACATCATATGTTTAAAACGATGATGGAAACATTCGGAACAGATACATCCAATTTCGCACAACCAAGCAGTGTTTATAGTTTCAATAATGAACTCTATATAAAAGGTGTTGATTCCGCAGAAGTGCCGATAATCCCAAGCATTTTTAATGAAAAAATAGACTCAAAAGATGATAGGAAAAATGCTAAAGGATTAGAAAAACTTATGGAAAAATATAAACAAGGAAAGTGGAAAGAAAGAGAAAAAGATAAAGATAAAGATAAAGATAAAGATAAAGATAAAGGAAAAGGAAGAGATAAAGGAAGGGATGATGATTGAGGTATAACATTTCTCAGAGCTTATCCTCTCTCATGATTTAGGTTTAGGTTACACAATCCGCTAACTAGTGCCATTCAGTAGGTTTTTAGATTATATAATAACTACAATATTAAATTATTAATTCTTACCCTATAGAAGAGACATTAAGATACTCTACTATAGGGTATTTTTATCTAGGATGTATAAAAGCTCATTTAGAAAGTGAAGATTATAAAATAATATTTTTAATCCATAGTCTATGAAAATATGATATAACTTATTAAATATACTATAATTATTACTAGTATTATGTTGGGTTCAATGCATAGATTAGAAAGTGGTGTATTAATATGAACAAGCATGTATCATTGACAATGTTTTCATCTGTACAATGGCTATTATTTATTTTTGCTAATACAGTCGTTGTTCCAATCTCAATTGCAAATGTGTTCGAAATAAGTCCTGAGACAACTGAAATGATGCTGAGAAGCTCTTTTATTTTTACTGGCTTGGCCTGTATGTTTCAGGGATGGGCAGGTCATAGGTTCCCTTTAATGGAGGGGCATTCGGGTCTATTATGGGGCGTGATCTTAAATTTAGGACTGTCCGCCTCTTCAATGGGAATGAGTCTATCAGTAATTGGTGGAGGCATCACAACAGGGATCTTAATTGCCTGTTTGATTATGTTTATCTTGGCGGTATGTAATGGAATAAATCTATTACGAACAGTGTTTACCCCTATGGTGATGACTGTATACCTTTTTCTATTAACCTTTCAGCTAATCTTTATCTTTTTTAAAGGAATGATTCCTTTAACAGAGCAGGGTACAATCGACGTTCCGATAAGTATATTTTCAATTGGAGTAGTAGTTCTAGTCATGGCTTTAAAGTTAAAAGGAAGTAAAAACATAAGTAATTTTTCTATATTGATTGGCTTAGTAATTGGTTGGGTATTTTATGAACTTTTTTTCTCTGATGGTACCCAAAAGGTTGGACAGGCTATAGAATCTAGCTTTTCATTATTTCCATTAGGACAACCAAATTTTGAATACGGGATTGTGATTGTAACGTGTTTAACTGTGCTTTTAAATTTAAGTAATACTATGGTTTCTATTCAAGAAGGAGGAAATCTCTTAAAAGAAGAGAGTTCTAATAAACGTATTAGAAATTCAATATTTGTTACTACGTTTTTTACTGCGTTAGGTTCTGGGTTCGGATTGGTACCTTATACACCATTCACGTCTTCGATTGGATTCTTGCAGAGCACAAGAATATTCGAACGTATGCCTTTTATCATAGGTGGATGTTTATTATCAATAATGGGCCTAATACCTGTATTCGGTTCATTTCTTGTAACAATGCCTATTTCAGTGGGGAATGCCGTTTTGTTTGTTGCCTATCTACAGTTATTTGGCACAGCCTTTGGCAGCTTGAATGGAAAAACTTTTAATTCAAATACTATTTTTCGTTTAGCGGTACCTGTGTTAACAGGGATGTGTTTAATGAATATTTCTCCAACTGTATTTACGAATCTGCCTATCCTGATTCAACCTTTTTTTGCAAATGGTTTGATTATGGGAGTTATGATTTCGATTATTTTAGAAAAAATAGTCAATTGGAGAGTATATGAAAAAATTGAATTACGAAATTAGGAATGGCTATTAAGTAAATAGTTTGTGACAGGCATATTCTATCAGCATAAGGTACAATTTACAATTGCACATGATATGCATATAGAGTGGAATGATTTATTGATACAGTTGCCAATCATCCTCAATTAGAATCTTTGTTGATTCCATTTGGTGATGGAATGACTAATTCTAAAGTATAGTAAAAAAAGTTTGAAGCGATTGTTTGTATGAACAATCGTTTTTTGTTTATTTGGATTGCTGTGGGAGCTTTTTTGTCGTTAAGATAATATTTCAGAACTTAGTTGACATTGCAAAATAATATGTTTATAATTATCTCGAAACTGAGATAAAAGCATAAGGAATTGCAAATAGAATTATTCGAAAAATATACAGTTCGTTTTTGTTGATCGATTAGAGCGTTACAATTGAAACTAAACTATGTAAAAGACCTCAAGCGAGTGTGGTTCTATCATCAAGCTTAGTTCCTTAATTATTCCGGTGAGTTATCTCGAATTGATAATATATCAGTTAACGATTTTATTTAATCTGTTTTTGGACTCTTTTTTTGTCGGTATCACTACATGGTTTAATAGAGAAAATAATAGGGTAAATTCTTCCCTTAATTCATTTGATTAGATTGGAGAGAATAGGATGTTAAAAAAGCTCAACAGTAATAATATGGGTTCTAGTAATCTTGGATGGTTAAAAAGTAAATTTCATTTTTCATTTGCAGAATATTATAATCCGGACAATATTCAGTTTGGCGTTTTACGAGTAATCAACGATGATTTAGTTAATCCTACCACTGGATTTGGAAAACATCCTCATCAAAATATGGAGATCATATCCTACGTAGTAAATGGTGAGTTGACACATGGGGATAATATGGGCAATAAAAAAACTGTAACACGCGGACAGGTTCAATATATGAGTGCGGGTACTGGTGTACTTCATAGTGAGTATAATTTAGGAGAAGAAACTTTAAGGTTTTTACAAATTTGGATTTTGCCAGACAAGTATGGTCATACACCAAACTATGGAGATTTTGGATTCAATTGGGATGACAGAAAGAATAATTGGCTGCATATGGTATCAGGAAAAGAAGGTGCTGCTCCGATTAAAATTCATCAAGATGCTAACATTTATTCATTAGAATTGGAACAAGGAAAAGAAATAAGTTTCCCAGTCAAAGAGGGAAGACAGGCCTATTTAGTACAAATTGAAGGAACTTCAGCCATTAATGATATAGAACTATCTGATCGAGATGGAATGGAGATTGTTGAAGAGGAGCTGACTATTAAGGCTGTAAAAACATCGCATATTTTAATTATAGAAATGAAAAAAGCTGTATAATGGATTTATGAAAAAGTCTGATGGATTTCGTTCATCAGACCTTTTCATTTATATACTACTGTAACTGAGATAAGATGTTTAGACATACTGAATTGGATAGCGCCATGCAGGACTATTTGGAGGTTAAGTGGATGGGAAAATAAGTTAATAATTGGATGTGGTTATTTTCTACATTGTTATGTAAAATAGTTCAAAGAAACGTAAAATAGCCAGCTTATACTAAAATACTATTTTAATAATAACCTAAGCTTGTAGTTTGCAAATTAATGAGACATATGAAAATATAATATTAATTAAAAAAAAGAGGTGTGTAATGATATGTCTAGTTTTACGGTTGTTATGATTTTTAGTGGTATTATAGTTTGTTTAGTAATTGGTTTGACAATTTGGTCAACGAATAAAGCATATGAAGTTCTACCCACATCCAGTAAGGTGGATCCGCTTCCTGAACATACTAAAAATGAAATAAATGAAACAAAAAGTTGATGTAAAATATAATTACGAAAAAAGGCAACAGTTTAACTGATTGCCTTTTATTTTTGAAAAAATATTCGCTACTTTTCCAGAGATGGAAATTTTTCTAAAAATAGTGGCCATACTTGTAAAAAAAAGTATGGAGGGTGTTGGAATTGGGAAATGAAAAATTCTTTTATGGATCAATAGAAGAAGATATGTTTGTATCCAATGCTAGAATTTATTTTGGCAACAAGACATATGCAACAAATAATATCACATCAGTTGGTACCTATGAACAAAAACGGTATAAAATTAGGCTAATTTGGATTGCAATTTCTATGATTTTAGGGTTTGTAGCAATGGATATAGCACCAGCATTTGGTATAGGTTTTATCGCTGTTTCCGTTATGTTGTTAATTGCATATTTAAAAAAAGAATATGTGGTTCTTATAGATTCTGCATCAGGTGAATCCGAAGTATTAGCACTTCCAGATAAACATGAAATAAGAGAAATTGTAGAGGCCATAAATAAAGCTATTGTATATGGACACCAAACTAAGCGTTTTGACCAAGGGATGTAAGTAGGTTTCGAAATATCGTTGAAAATCATTTTTTTGGAAAATTAAAAAAGGATTAGAGATCAGTTTTTCCTCTAATCCAATATTTCCTGAAGGCTTTTACTTATCTTTTATTTTAGCACTATGATGAATTTCTGAACGGACGTGTTATTTAACTTCAATGGTTTTTAACATCGCCCAAAAACTAGGGCCAATGCCTTCCGCTGCTTCTTTAGAAGGCATATGGAGCATAAATCTAAATTTTTGGGATCCATAATCTCTTACTAGATGAATAACTGAAACCGGTAAATCACCATTTTTTGTTTCTTGCAATAAATAAAAGTCAGCGCTATGGAAAAACTCGTCAAAAATTTGATCAGGATTTAAATCATGAACTTTTCCTTCTAAACTATCTTTTAGTTGGTTTCGATAATCTGTTATATTAGTATTTTTATCTAATAATTCGATTCGAACAAAGAAACTGTTGTCATAATTGGACATTAATACATCTTTGAAAGGTTCCTCAGCAGTTAACGTAAAGTTATTTAGTACATACATGTCATAGCCCAAATTGCTGCTTTTTAGTGTTGAATCCCTCATATCGGTCATACCTTCGACAAGAACAGGGATTTTCTTTGTCTTTGGTGCTGGAGGTGTACCAACATAATCATTAAATGAAATGCTCCCATCTTCACCATCCCACACAACTTCTTTTCTGAAACTTTCTGCTACCACACGGATCGGTACGTATGTGGTACCTTCGTAAATCATCGTTGAAGGAACCCACGCTTTACCATTATAATACATACCATTTTTATTGATGTTGTCGATTTTAATTTCTTCTCCGTTTTCTTTTAATGTAATTGGTTTAGTATGAACAGTAATATTTTCAACAAAGTTTCCGGCACTTGATATAGACGCAAAGCCAATTGAACCAACTAATAGACCTATAATAAAAGCTTTCTTCAATACCTTCACCTCTTCTAATGTTGTAATTGTAACTACATTTATTAGTCGTCAAGAAAGTGAAAAAGTTCCATTTTCTGTTAAAATTGTTTTGTATTCTCGGATTTTCTTGGAGGATATTATTTGGAACTTCTCAACAAAAGTCAATTCCCCGGTGTTTTCTCAGTCTTAATCCATTTTTATCTCATATATATTTACTACAACAAACCTTTAGTGAGGTGGGGTTATGAGTCAGTCAAAAAGAAAAGTTCAACAGTACAAAGGAACTGAGCTTCATGCAAAAGGTTGGATTCAAGAAGCTGCACTGCGGATGTTAATGAATAATTTAAACGAAGAGGTAGCTGAACGTCCAGAAGAGCTTGTTGTATATGGTGGAATAGGGAAAGCAGCGCGAAACTGGGAGTGCTATGATGCTATTACAAAAACACTTCTCGAGTTAGAAAATGATGAAACGTTACTTGTACAGTCTGGGAAACCTGTAGTTGTTTTCAAAACCCATAAGGATGCTCCACGTGTATTACTAGCTAACTCCAATTTAGTTCCAGCATGGGCTAATTGGGATCATTTTCATGACTTGGATAAAAAAGGTCTGATGATGTTTGGACAAATGACTGCAGGAAGTTGGATTTATATTGGAAGTCAAGGAATTGTTCAAGGTACGTATGAAACATTTGCGGAATGTGCAAGGCAGCATTTTAATGGTAGTTTAAAAGGAACAATTACATTAACTTCAGGCCTTGGTGGGATGGGTGGTGCCCAACCATTAGCGATAACACTAAATGACGGTGTTTGCATTGCGATTGAAGTAGATCAAACAAGAATCCAACGACGCCTTGATACTAAATATTTGGACAGAATGACTAAAAGTGTAGACGATGCTATACAAATAGCAATCACAGCAAAACATGAAAAAAAGCCGCTTTCCATAGGTTTATTAGGAAATGCAGCAGAAATTATTCCAAAAATGATAGAAAAAGGCTTCACTCCCGATATATTAACAGATCAAACTTCTTCACATGACCCCCTTAACGGCTATATTCCATTAAATATGACATTACAAGAAGCAAAAATCTTGAGAAAACAAGACCCTAAAAAATATGAAATTTACTCAAAGAGTAGCATTGCCCACCACGTACGTGCCATGCTGAAAATGCAAGAACGTGGCGCTGTTACGTTTGATTATGGCAACAACATACGTCAAGTCGCAAAAGATGAGGGAATAAAAAATGCGTTTGATTTCCCCGGATTTGTACCAGCATATATTCGTCCACAATTTTGTGAAGGAAAAGGACCCTTCCGTTGGGTCGCACTATCTGGTGATCCAGAAGACATTTATAAAACAGATGAAGTAATTCTTCGCGAATTCAGTGAGAATCAGCATTTATGTAAGTGGATTAAAATGGCTCAAGAAAAAATTCAATTTCAAGGACTGCCAGCCCGGATTTGCTGGTTAGGCTACGGTGAAAGGGCAAGATTTGGAAAATTTATCAACGATATGGTTGCTTGTGGGGAGCTGAAGGCTCCGATTGTAATTGGCCGGGATCATCTTGATTCTGGATCGGTGGCATCTCCGAATCGTGAAACAGAAGGAATGCTAGATGGTAGCGATGCAGTTGCCGATTGGCCGCTATTAAATGCAATGATCAATAGTGTAGGTGGTGCAAGCTGGGTTTCCATCCACCATGGTGGCGGAGTCGGAATGGGTTACTCTATACATGCTGGAATGGTTATCGTTGCCGATGGTACAAAAGAGGCAGAACAGCGTTTACAAAGAGTACTGACAACTGATCCTGGCATGGGTATAGTACGCCATGTTGATGCAGGTTATGAACTTGCTAAAAATGCAGCCAAGAAACATGGTATTAATATTCCGATGATGGAAGATTAGAAGAAAATTCATCGAGTATGTTTTTAGGGACGATTGTTTTCATAGGACTATAATAGTCAACTAAGTATCGTAAGAACCGTCCCTGTGATTCCTTTAGAAAGGAAGTATAAAATGCCATTAAAACCGATTTTCATAAGGAATGCAAATGAAGTCATAACGTTAATAGGTAGCTCTACAGCTCCTGTTACAGGTGAAAAAATGGAGAAACTCCACATTATTAATAATGGGAGTTTATGGCTTGAGGATGGGAAAATCCAAGCAGTGGGAAAAGATGCTGAACTTTTACACCACTATCAAGATCGTTTGCTAGAAGCTGAGATAATTGATGCGACTGGAAAAATTGTTGCCCCAGGTCTTGTTGATCCACATACGCATTTAGTTTATGCTGGGAGCCGTGAGAATGAATTTAATATGAGGTTGAACGGTTCATCATATATGGAGATCATGAATGCAGGCGGTGGTATTCATGCGACAACGGCAGCGACTCGAGTTGCAAACTGTGAACAATTATACCAAGAAAGTAAGCATCGTCTTGATTTATTTTTACTTCACGGAGTTACAACGGTAGAGGCTAAAAGTGGATACGGGTTAACGTTCGAACATGAAGTAAAACAATTAAAGGTTGCTAAAAAACTGGATCAAACACATGCTATCGATATTGTAAGCACTTTTATGGGGGCACATGCCATTCCTGTGCAGTACAAAGATGATCCAGATAAATTTGTTGACTACATTAACCAAGAAATGATTCCAAAAGTAGCAGAATGGAAGCTTGCAGAATTTAACGATGTATTTTGTGAACATGGTGTATTTACTCCACAGCAAACAAAAAAAATTTTGATGACCGGATTAAAATATGGATTATTGCCTAAAATTCATGCCGATGAAATTGAACCATACGGTGGGGCGGAGCTTGCTGCAGAGATTGGGGCTGTTTCAGCCGATCATTTATTAAAAGCTTCAGAAAAAGGTTTACGCCAAATGGCAGAAAAAGGAGTAATCGCTGTGCTTCTCCCTGGTACTGCTTTTTTCCTGATGGCTGAATTTGCAAACGGAAGGAATCTGATTGATATAGGTGTACCTGTTGCGTTATCAACAGACTGTAACCCGGGATCGTCACCTACAGTTTCGCTTCCGTTAATAATGAATTTGGGATGCTTGAAAATGGGAATGACACCTGCTGAGGTAATTACAGCATCTACGATTAATGCAGCTCATGCGATTAGACGCGGCCATGAAATCGGTAGTTTAGAAGTAGGAAAAAAAGCGGATATCCTCGTTTTAGATGTACCGAATTATATGCAGATTCAATATCATTATGGAATTAATCATACGGATACAGTTATAAAAAATGGAAAAGTTGTTGTAAAGGGAGGGAAGATTTTGTGAAAAGCTATCCTTATCCGTTCTTAAATCCCCCATCCTTTAAATGGAACAAAGGAGTAGATATAATTGAACCAAAAGTCCATGAATGGATTCAAACTATCGAATATAATGAAGAGGTTGATTGGAAGAAAGTAGACGCTGCGATTGTTGGAATTCCGTTATCTCGTTCATCGATTAGTGCATCTGCTGCAAGTGAAAATCCTGATGCGATCAGGAGAGCTTGGAAGTTTTTTTATCCATATAATATTGATTATGATATAGACTTAACATCTTTAAATATCGTTGATATAGGTGATGTAAAGCAGCATGTAACAAACATTTCAATTTGCCATCAAAATATTATGGCTGCAATGGAAATGATGAGAAAGACGCATCCTAATGTACTTCCACTAGCAGTTGGTGGTGATCATTCGATTACAGCCATGTTAGTAAAAGGGTGGAAAAACGTCCACGCTCACGAAGAAGTTGGAATATTGCAATTTGATACGCATTTTGATCTTCGTGATTTAAGAAGTGATGGTCCTAGCAATGGAACCCCAATCAGAAATTTGATTGAAAGTAAGGTTATTAAAGGTGAAAATGTATACAACATTGGACTTCATGGTTTTTTTAATGCAAAATCTTTAAAAAGCTATGCAACTGAAGTTGGAGTAAACTACGTAACTCTAAAACAAGCAAGAGCGTACGGTATTGAACAAACTGTTCAAAGGGCATTAGATGAATTAAATAAAAAGGTTGATACGATTTATGTAACAGTTGATATGGATGTATTGGATATGGGTATAGCACCGGGGGCCCCTGCGTCTTCTCCTGGCGGCATGAGAACAGATGAATTATTTGAAGCGGTGTGTAGAGCTGGTAAAGCTAAAAAAGTAAAAGCTATGGATATAGTTTGTTTAGATCCTACTAAAGATTTTGCAGATGCAACTGTTAAAGCAGGTGTACATGTGATGTTATCCTTTTTAACCGGTTTTAAACAGCGAAATGATGAGCGGTAATAACTATATTTTATGATAAATATAATAATAGAGGGGGGCTTTATCTTGGTATTTCATTGATTCTCAAGGTATGGTCCCCTTTAAGTATCTTCCCTTTAGCCCGTTAATGAGTTTGCTAGGTAAAATGAAATTTTACTAAAGAGGTGAAGGGGTTTGATTGTTTTAGATGGTAAGTCGTTAAAAATAAGGGATTTGTATAGAATATTATATAAAAATGAAAGAGTTATAGCCACACAGGAGAGCTTAACAAAAGTAAAGGAGAATCGAAAGGCAGTCGAGGATATTGTTGAGAAAGGAAAAATTGTATATGGCATAACAACTGGTTTTGGAAAATTTAGCGATGTATTTATCAATAAAGAAAATGTAAAAGATCTTCAACATCATTTAATTCACTCCCATGCTTGTGGGGTTGGAGAACCTTTTCCAGAGATTGTATCGCGAGCGATGTTAATTCTTCGAGCAAATGCCCTTTTAAAAGGTAATTCTGGTGTTCGTCCGATTGTGATCGAAACACTTCTCAATCTTGTCAATCATCGTATTCATCCAGTTATTCCATCACAAGGATCACTAGGGGCAAGCGGGGATTTAGCGCCCTTATCTCATTTGGCACTTGTGGTAATAGGGGAAGGCGAGGTGGTCTATCAAGGTAATAGAGTTGCAACTACAGTTGCGCTAAAAGCAGAAAAACTTAAACCGCTAAGTTTAGAAGCAAAAGAAGGATTGGCGCTCATTAATGGTACACAAGCGATGACTGCAATGGGCGTAATCAATTTTCTAGAAGTCGAACAATTAGCTTTACAGTCTGAATGGATTGCAGCTCTTACAATAGAAGGGCTCCGAGGGATCATAGATGCTTTTGATGAAGAAATTCAGATCGCAAGGGGATTTCAGGAACAGGTGGATGTTGCTGCTAGGATTCGCCGGATCTTATCTGGTAGCAAGTTGGTTACAGTCCAAGGTGAACTCCGGATACAGGATGCCTATTCATTACGATGTATTCCGCAGGTTCATGGAGCCACTTGGCAAACCTTGAACTATGTGAAACATAAGCTAGAAATAGAAATGAATGCAGTAACAGATAATCCGTTAATTTTTAATAATGGTGAAAAAGTCATCTCGGGTGGAAATTTCCATGGTCAACCAATAGCATTTGCAATGGATTTTCTTAAAATTGCCAGTGCTGAATTAGCCAGCATATCCGAACGGCGAATCGAACGATTAGTGAACCCACAATTAAATGATTTACCACCATTTTTAAGTCCTGAACCAGGCCTTCAGTCCGGAGCGATGATTATGCAATATACAGCCGCTTCCCTTGTTTCAGAAAATAAAACACTTGCACATCCATCAAGCGTAGATTCAATCCCTTCTTCTGCAAACCAAGAGGATCATGTGAGTATGGGTACAATCGGCGCTCGGCATGCTTATACTATTATTGAAAATGTAAGAAAAGTACTAGCGATAGAAATGATCTGTGCTATGCAAGCTGTCGAATATCGCGGTATTGATAACATGGCACCACTAACTAGAACATTTTATACAGAAGGGAGGGCAGTTGTACCTTCGATAATCCGAGATCGAATTTTTTCAAAAGATATTGAAGTTTTGGCAAAGTGGTTAAAAGAATTATGGGAAATTTAGGAGGATTGGGTCAAGACCTTACTGTGCTAAAAATATGCAGAGTAATAGTCAGGCCCCTTTTTTTATTGGGACTTTCGATCTATGGGTAATCACTGGGACGCTTCTTGTGAGTACCAGGTATTTAATTACTACTAATATAAGGCTTTTATACAAGCTATAAGCAATGTCGGGAACATTTAAATAATCCACAAGAA
Source organism: Bacillus sp. Marseille-P3661 (assembly GCF_900240995.1). Lineage (NCBI taxonomy): Bacteria > Bacillati > Bacillota > Bacilli > Caryophanales > Bacillaceae > Bacillus > Bacillus sp. Marseille-P3661. Next base: position 1,912,288 of record NZ_LT965953.1, on the reverse strand, counting down.
ATGTCCTTATAATTCCAAGGCTCAATGTTTTTGAAATTGCAGGATTAATGAAGTGGAGGGGCGTATTATTATGTAGAGGGATAATACTAGAAAATCTGAAAACATATGGAGGAGGAATTTGAAAAATGATAAAAAAAATCGAGCATACAGCCATTATCGTCAAAAATATCGACGAGGCGATCCACTATTATTCTGAAATGTTTGGTTTCAAACTTCGTGCAAAAGGAGATAATGGCAAACGGCTTATGGCGTTTATTCAGCATGAACATCAGCCTGAATTTGAAATAGAGTTAATGCAGGATATAGAATTGGTTACAGATTATTCAGAAACAGGAATTGTTAATCACTTAGCTTTTACAGTGGATAACATACTTGAGGCAATTGATTATTATAAGGGAAAAGGGATTGTGTTTAATTCTGATTCACCTAACACAGCTATTGATGGCGCACAAACGATCTTTTTCAATGGTCCAAACGGCGAATTACTGCAGCTCGTACAGCCGACACGTACATATAAATAAAAAGGGCCTGGTCTCACACTACAATGGCTAATTGGTAGCAGTGAGAACAGCCCTTTTTTCGTAAAATAGGTTCTTAAAAGTTGAACTAAAACTATCCCTCGTGTTACTGCCTTTGTTTTTATTGCACATTTTCGATCTCATTGCTCATAATAGTCTGGTATAACATTTCCATTTCATTGGCTTTTACAGGTTTACTCCAGAAGTAGCCTTGTCCTTCATGGCAATTTTGTTGTTGGAGATAAGAAAGCTGTTCTATGTTTTCAATTCCCTCTGCTAATACAGTGTAACCTAAATTTTTCCCCATCTGAATGATGGTGTTCACAATAATTTTTCCATCATTGTCCAAATCTTGGATGAAAGATTTATCAATTTTGAGTGTATCTAATGATAACTCCTTTAGATAGCTTAAAGACGAATAACCTGTTCCAAAGTCATCGATTGCAATTCTTATACCTAAATTTTTTATTTCTTGTAAGATCTTTGAAGATTCCTCTATATTTAAAAGGGTTCCTTCGGTGATTTCTATTTCTAATAGACGAGGATCAAGCATTGTTTCTTTCAAAATTTGCTTTAAGTAATTTACAAAATTTTTGTTTCTCAATTCAACTGGTGATACATTTACAGAGATTCTTTGTAGTGAAACTCCTTTTTGTTGCCAAGCTTTCATTTGCCTGCAGGCTGACTTTAATACCCATTTTCCAACAGGAATAATATAACCCAATTCCTCTAATAATGGGATAAATTCCACCGGTGATACGGAGCCAAGCTTTTGATTGTTCCAGCGGAGCAATACTTCAACCCCTACTATTTCATTTTTTCCTAAATTCATGAGAGGTTGGTAATGAAGGGAGAACTGTTTTTGTTCGATTGCATTTTTGATTTCTTGCTCAAGTTGGTAATATCGCTCTATTTCAATATTATGATCGGGGGTATTAAAACAAAATATATTGCCACCTTGCTTTTTAGCATGATACATTGAAGTATCCGCTTGTTTAATTAATGTTTCAATAAATTCTTGATAGCTAATGTCGACCGCTTTTAAGGTATTCCGGCTGATTCCAATACTTGCTGTGATTACAATGTGTCTGCCGTCAATACAAAATGGCATGGCAAGCTGCTCTTTAATTTTTTGGACTATAGGAATAATGTCATCCTTTTGCAGTAAACCATTTAAAATAATAATAAACTCGTCCCCGCCCTGACGTGAAATAAAGTCTGATTTACGAAGACAGCGTTGTAAACGCTTGGCCGTTTCTTTTAAAATATAGTCACCTGTCGAATGCCCAAAATTATCATTGATTGACTTAAAACGATCTAAGTCTAAAAAAAGGACTGTAAAGGGATCTTCTTTATCATCGAAACTATCTCTTAACCATTTACTAAGTAAATTACGGTTAGGGAGTTGTGTGAGTGGATCATAAAAAGCCATTTGTTCCATTTCTTCTTCATATTGTTTAAGTTTCGTAATATCATGCCGTATCGAAACATATTGGTAAGGTTTGTTATTTTTATCAAGGAAAGGGACGATTGTGGTATCTACCCAATAAGTAATGCCGTCCTTTGTTTTATTTTTCACTTCGCCTTTCCACACTTGGCCTCGACCAATCGTTCGCCACATGTTTTTAAAAAAGCTTTTATCATGATAACCAGAATTAACGATATTTTGATTTTGTCCAATTAATTCCTCTCTGCTGTACTTTGACATTTTGCAAAACTTATCATTTACAAATTGAATCACGCCCCTTTGATCGGTGATTGAAACGATTGACGATTCATTGAGTGCTAATTCAATATCCCTAAGTCTATTCATTGCTTCATCTAATGCTGTCTCATAATTCACGGTGAGCACTCCTTTTTAATATCGCCTCAATTTAATAGATAATTTTTTATTTTCGCTTTGTAAATTAACTATGCTTATACTGTATGAATATATAGTTGGATAATTTTATTTTATAATAGCTCAGCGTATTATTGTGTGATAATTATCACACTTTTGGTAACATGTGGACGGTAAATGTGAGTAAAAGGTTTTTAATACTAGTAATGAGAAAAGGCTTTAATACAGGCCTTATGAAAGCGCGGAAAGTTTTAAAATAACCGCGAGAACCGTCCCCGTGATTCCTGTCACTTTTTCTGTTACAATGTAATTTATATAGTAGAAAAATGTCACGCTGAACAATTAAGTTTTTTAATCATAGATAAGGGGTAATTTCTATGTCTTCATATGTAAAACAACAAAATGGTATTTTTCCCTCTGTTTGTTCACTTGATTGTCCAGATCAATGTGGATTGCTGGTGCATAAGGAGAACGGGATGATTGTCAAAGTAGAAGGTGATCCGAATCACCCGATTACCAAAGGTAATATTTGCAATAAAGTGCGAAATATTACGGAACGTCTTTATGATGAAAATCGTCTGAAATATCCAATGAAACGGGTAGGAGCGAAAGGTGAAGGCCTATTTAAGCGTATTAGCTGGGAAGAAGCAATTGATACCATTACTTCCCGTTTTAAAGAGCTTTTGCAAACAGATGCGCCGGAAAGTATCTTGCCTTATAGCTTTTATGGAAATATGGGGCGGTTGAGTTCGGAGGGGATGGACCGGCGCTTTTTTAATAGACTAGGAGCCTCGCAGCTTGATCGAACGATTTGTCAGGCAGCGGGTACGATTGGTTATAAATATACGATGGGTGGGAGCTTAGGTATTTCACCTGAAGACACCATTCATTCTAAATTAATTATTTTTTGGGGAATTAATGCGGCGAGTACAAATATGCATCAACTGGCGCTTGCCCAACAGGCGCGGAAAAACGGTGCAAAAATCATTGTTATTGATGTTCATAAAAATCAAACTGGTAGATTTGCAGATTGGTTTATTCCAATTTTACCAGGAACAGATGCCGCACTTGCCTTAGGAATAATGCACGTACTATTCAAGGAAAACAAGATCGATGAAACGTTCTTACAAGAATATACTGTTGGCTATGAACAACTTCGTGAGCATGTGGTGCAATATAATCCTGAGACTGTTTCGCAAATAACTGGCGTTTCTGCAGAAGATATAATAAAGCTTGCACGGATGTATGGTGAAACAACACCATCTTTTATTCGCATAGGGAACGGTCTCCAACATCATGATAATGGTGGGATGTGTATTCGAACGATTGCCTGTCTGCCAGCATTAACAGGCCAGTGGCTGCATAAAGGTGGGGGTGCGATAAAAGGAAATTCTGATTATCTCGCCTTTAATAAAGTAGCATTGCAGCGTCCTGATTTATTGAAAAATAAAAAAACTCGCATCATTAATATGAATGCAATTGGTGAGGCATTACTCTCGGCAGAACCACCAATTAAAGCAATGTACGTTTATAATAGTAATCCTGCTGTTGTTGCCCCCGAAGGAAGTAAAGTGCGTAGGGGGTTAGAGCGGGAAGACTTATTTGTTGTAGTGCACGACATGTTTATGACTGAAACAGCTAAATATGCGGATATTGTTCTGCCAGCTACATCATCTTATGAAAATACTGATTTTTATTCATCGTATTGGCATCATATCATCCAAATTCAACAACCAGTGATCGAGCCACCGGGTGAATCTAAATCGAATACAGAAGTGTTTAGGCTGTTAGCTAAGGGCATGGGATTTCAGGAGTCGGCTTTTAAGGACTCGGATGATGAATTAATTGCAGCAGCGTTAGAGCAGCATGGCAATCGATATTTAGACGGAATTACTGCTAAAAGTTTAGTTGAAAAACAGTTTGTGACTGCTAATGTTAAACCTTTGTTTCCAGGGAAACTGCCAACTCCTAGCGGAAAAATTGAACTTTATTCAGAAAGAATGGCAGCAGACGGCTTTCCACCGCTCCCAACATATATACCATTATTAAATGATGGTGATCTGCCGTTCTTATTTATTCCAACTGCTAATCATAATTTCTTAAACTCTACTTTTTCTAATAATGAAAAGCATATAACGTTGGAAAAGCAACCCCGATTGCATATGAATGTTGAGGATGCCGTTTCTTTAGGAATCGAAGACGGCGAAAAAGTGCGAGTATGGAACAAACGCGGTGAATGTGAGTTAACTGCGGCAGTCGGGCAAAATGTCCTACGTGGTGTTGTCGTTTCACAAGGTCTGTGGGCGGATATACCAGGAACAAAGCAACAAGTAAACTTCCTTACTCCTGATCGAATTTCAGATATGGGGGGAGGCGCAACCTTCTTTTCAGGTCGTGTTGCTGTTGAGAAATTAAAGTAATGCGTTTTCTAGATTAACCATTACCTCATAAAGAGCGCTTGGAGTTATTCAATTTAAATAGTATAAAGGGTGCCGTGAGATGTTCATTGATTTACATTTCGCAGCACCTTTTTAACGTATCCTTTTGGATAACCACTATTTAGCCAATTCAATCAATTTCTTTATACCTTCTTGGAGCAGCTTTTCATTTGTATAAGAATAACTCAATCTCATCCATGATGATAAATTTTTTAAAGGGTCACAGACTCGACCTGGAACGAAAGATATAGAGTGTGCTAGAGATTTAGTTAATAATAATTCAGTTGATAGATTGTTTGGGACCTGTATCCATAAATTCAGACCTCCATCTGGACTGTTCCATTTCCAATTTGTTTTAGCTAATTCATTCTCCATAATTTCTTTTCTAACCTGTAGTGCAATCCGCAATTTATCTAAATGCTGCTGCAATCTAGGTGATGAAAAATAATGCAGAAAAATCTTTTGATTCAATAATGGTGAACCATTATCTGTTAAAGCTTTGACAGAAATAAGTGATTTCATTAAAGATGATTGACAAATAATCGCAGCCACTCTTAAACCAGGTGAAATGTATTTGCAAAAGCTCCGGAGATAAATAACTGTTCCAGAAGTATCAAATGTGTAAATGGGAGCTGGTGGTTTCTTTTCAAAATAAATATCATGATAAGCATCATCCTCAACTATAAGACAGCGGTACTGTTCCGCAAGCCGTACTAACTCTTTTCGTTGACCAACTGGTATGGTATAACCAGTTGGATTGTGAAAAGTAGGATTAAGGTAAAATAATCGTGGTTTATAAAGTTTCATATAGTGTTCAACCTGGTCTAGATCATATCCGTTTAAATTGATATCGACTGTGAGAATTTGTGCCCCTCTTGCTCTAAAAATATCAATAGCAGCACTGTAACTTGGTCGTTCCAATAAAACGATGTCTCTTGTCTTAACAAAAGTTTGAGCAATGAGATGAATGCCTTGTTGTGAACCTGATAGGATTAATAGATTATCTGCATTAAGGATTGTCTTATATTGGTTGATAAAATAATTAACAAGACTTTCACGTAACTCCTCATCACCCTTTACGTTGGAGTATGTTGCCAAGATCTTTGGATAGAGGTCAAATATTTTTTTTACATAATCCGAAAAATAATGATTGGGCAATAGATTGGGATCGATTAAAGCTTGGGAAAAATTATAATTTACCTGTGATTGGTGAATTTCTGATAAAGAGCATTTTTGCACATAAGCAGAAATAATTGGATGATTATGACCTTCTGTTATAACCTTTCCCTGAGGTTGTATATAATAGCCAACTTTATCTTTAACATAAACCTTATTATGTTTCTTCAGTAATTGATATGCTTTTAATACAGTTAATCGATTCATATTTAATTCAAGTGCTAATTGTCTAATGGACGGAAGTTTATCATGCTCCTTCCATTCTTTACATTCTATGCGGTTTAGTACATAATCATATACTTGGTTAAAAAGAAAGTCTTCAGCTTTAGTGATTTTACCCACAACCATCCCCCCTAATTATGGATTTATTTTATCACAATACGAAGTAATCTGGTCTATCTATCATAAACTGTTCTACTAGCTTCCTTTTATGATGTGAAAAAAGGAGGTATCGATATGGTGATTATTGGTTATCTATTTATGTGTTTGATTTTTGGAACAACATTTTTAGCTATAAAAGTAGGGGTAGACTCAGGTTTACCTCCTTTTTTATCGGCTGGATTTCGTTTTTTGAGTGCAGGTTTGATTCTTTATACGATTCTTGTTTGGAAGAGGAAAGCAACAATAAGGTTATTAATTCGGAAAGAGTTGCTATTAACTGGAGTATGCTTAACCTTTGGGACATTTTCCACTTTATACTGGGCAGAACAGTATATTACATCAGGAGTTGCTGCTGTTCTATCTTCAACTGGGCCAATGATGATAATAGTCATTCAGGGCTTTATTTTTAAACAAGAAGTAAATCGGTTATGTATTCTTGGTTGTTTGATGGGAACGATTGGTTTATCATTCTTTCTTTTACCTAGTCTTGCTATAAATTCTGGTTCATTTTGGTTCTATGGTTGTTTAGCGATTATTATTGGCGAAGTCTTTTATGCAGCTGGAACAATTTATACTAAACAAATAATTAATAAATTTCAAAACACGTCGCCAATTGCACTAAATGCTGTTCAAATGATGTATGGAGGGATCCTGCTAATCTCTTTATCTTTTGTTACGGAAAAAGGGCAATTTGACTTTAATATGAGTTTGCCTTCAATTGGATCTCTCGTTTATTTAGTCGTTTTCGGATCCATGATCGGACACAGTCTATATTATTGGCTTATAGCACGAACAAATCCAATATTTCCATCAACTTGGTTATTTATTTCACCGACTATAGCTTTATTAATAGGAGCTGTTTTTTATGAGGAATATATTTCTTGGTTGACAGCAGTTGGCACCATGATTATTATTTTGGGAACCGTTTTAGTAAATTTACAGTCAATACGTGGGAATAATAGGAATAAGCTTATTTTGGCTAACGAGTTAGATCGTCCATAGTAGAGGAGAAGACAAATAAGCAATTAATAACGCCTTGTTTTTAGCTAACAAGGCGCTTTGTTAATTTTGTTTTTGTAGACTTCAATTTAATTCCACAATTACAAAGTATACTATGTTTGAGTATCTTTATATCTGTTTTACATGTGTGGCAGAAAGAGTTATTCCCAATCATTTTTAGTCTCCTTTTTATTAGATTTGACAAATTGTATTAATATCAATAATTGCTCTAAACAAGTTATTTCGATGAAGAAAGGAGGTAAAACTTTACGTATAATTATTTTAGTTCACTGTATTCATAATAATTATTACTAGGGTTGAAAGTACCTAGGAAAAATAACATATGAGCTAGTTATTAATTAACTTCACTCTGATTTTTACTATATTAATAATAACACTTCCTAATATAAAATCAATATTTATTTATAATAATTATTAAATAGTAACTGATTTGAAGTATTAGAATATAAAGTTATTGGGTGAAATACCTTGAACGTAAAATGTATAGAGACAAATATTACTAAAAAGAGCTTCGTGGAACATAAAATACTGAATCTTTCGAATAAAGCGACGAAAACACTAGTATTTATAAATCTTTTTTCATAAAATAGAGTTAAGAAATATGGTGATTTATATTTTATCTTAGAAAAAATTAGAAACAGCTTTTTAAGTACTTGTCAAACTTAAGCGATAATTTTTAAGGCAAATCTATGAATCTGGTTTGGATCAAAGGCATGAACGAAGTGGGAAAATATAGTCGCTTTCGCATTTTCTTACTTTTTGGCAATATTAAGATCATAGGAGAATAAGTTTATGAGAATTAATAAGTTTCGATCCTCTTTAGAAAAGCAGATTATCATTCTTGCTATTTTTATTATCATGATTGTTTTAATATTTTCTGGTTTTTCTTTTTATAATATTTTATACAAATCAATTGAGGAAACAATTGAGAAGAGAGCTTTGCAAATGTCACATCTTCTAGCAAAGCTGCCATCAGTTCGAAATACATTAGTGAACGGTGAAGACCAGCAACAGCTTCAACTTGTATATGAAGAATTTCTTGAAGAAAGTAGTGAAAAGATCTTTTTAGTACTAATTGATCAAGAGGGAATTAGATATACGCATCCAAATAGGGAGTTAATTGGGGGAACCATTACCGGCAATGACATAAAAAGGGCTTTAAACGGTGAAGCCTATGTATCACAAGCAAGAGGAATCTCTGGGACGTCGATTAGAACCTTTGTGCCTGTTATTGATCCGATTACGAATGAGCAAATTGGGGTCATCTCAGTAGGCTTTCTTAGAGAAAATTTGATAGGATATGTAAAAAATTATGTTGATTCCATCTTTATTTGGCTTGGTGTTGCGTTAGCAATTGGAATCTTTGCGTCCGTGTTATTAGCAAAAAAAATAAAAAAATCATTGTATGGCTATGAACCTGATGAAATTGCCAGGTTATTCAGTGAAAAGAAAGCCATGTTGGAATCGATTGAAGATGGTATAATTGCAATAGATCAGGAGAATAAAATCACATTAATGAATCCTTCTGCACAAAGAATTTTAAATTTACCAGATAATCTTGTTGGTAAGAAAATGAATGAGTCATTGAAAAACGTAAGTTCATTTATAATCTCTAACTCTATTAAACAAGGAGATAGTATTGAGCTATTTGTTAACAATGTAACGATCCTTGCCCGTTATTTTCCGATAGTTAGAGAGAACGTAAGAATCGGTACTATCATGACATTCAGGGATATAACAGAAGTTCGACAAATTGCTGAGAAACTAACAGGTGTTCAACAATATATTGACGGTTTAAGGGCAAAATCGCATGAATTTATGAATAAGCTCCAGACTATAGCGGGCCTTGTTGAATTACAACAATATGATGAAGTAAAAATGTATATTGGTGAAACGACTTCGAAACAGCAGGATTTACTTCACTTTCTAAATCGTAATATAAAAGAACCAAAAATTTCTGGTCTTTTATTAGGTAAGGTTCAACAAGCTGAAGAATTAAATATAAAAACGATTTTTACCCCAGGAAGTAAATTTACTGCATTACCTACTCACAATATGGTAGATAGTTTAGTATTGATTATTGGGAATCTGTTTCAAAATGCAATAGATGCTGTGAAAGATGAAAAGCATCCTGAAATACATATCACTATCCTTGATCAAGAGAAGGGACTTACGATTATAGTTGAGGATAATGGGAAAGGCATTTCTGAAGATCATATCGACTTAGTCTTCAAGAAAGGTTTTTCTACCAAGGGAGAGTCTAATGGCTATGGTTTACATCTAGTTAAGTATCATGTAGAAAATCTATTAGAAGGAAATTTATATTTGGATTCAGCACCAGAAGAAGGTTCTGCGTTTATTGTAGAAATACCTAAGAAAGCAAGTAGGGCAAGGGGGATATCATGAGTATTTATACATTAATTGTAGAAGATGATCCAATGGTTTCTAGCATTAATGAAAATTTCCTGCAACAGGTTGAAGGGTTTCAAGTAGCTGGCACTGTTAAAAATGGTGAAGAAGCCCTTATAGAAATTATAAAAAATAAACCCGACCTTTTGTTGTTGGATCTTTATATGCCAAAAATTACAGGGCTTGAGCTCCTAAAAAGAATTAGACAAGAAAATATAAAATTAGATGTTATTATGATCACTGCGGCTGATTCTCCAGATATTATCGAAGAGTCTCTGAGATTGGGTGTGGTTGATTATATTTTAAAACCATTTGATTTTAAGCGCTTTCAAAGCGCGTTGTTATTTTATAAAAAACGCCATGAACTATTCCAATCTCCCGGCTCGATTAATCAAGATGGGTTGGATTCTTTGCAAGTTACAAATGAACAAATAGACGAGCAGCTGCCTAAAGGGATTGATAAGGTAACCTTAACCTTAACGAGAGATACATTAAAAAAAGCAAAAAGTCCATTATCTATCCATGAATTATCTTCATTGATGAATATATCAAATTTAACAATTCGAAAATATTTAGAGCACCTGATTCAAAATAATGAAATTATTCTTAAGTTAGAGTATCAAAAAAAGGGAAGACCAACAAAGCTTTACTCTTATATTAAATAGATGGTTTATAAAAGGCATGATCTTTCAGGCTGTTGGAAAACGAGATCCAACGGTCACAGAAGGGATCATGTCTTTTTTGCTATATCTATACAGTTATTTTTCTACTTTTTATGTCTACTCCCTATTTTTTTATACTTTTTTAAAGTAAAAGAAATTAATTTTAAATTTATTCAGAATTGTCAGAAAGTATATACTTTAAATAAGTAAGGGAGGGGATAAACGGAAGTACCTTTAATTAATTTTATTTACGCTGGAGGTGAATAAATCAAATATGAATTCTAATTTGGTTCTATCAATTATAACTATTGTTTTTTCAGTAATATTTTTTATTTACTCAAAGACACTCCCAGCACCAGAAGATGCAGAAAAAATCGGCGCAGGTGGGTGGCCAAGCACTATTTTATTACTTATGTTTATTCTTGGTGTTTGGTTATTGGTGCGTACTTTACTTGAGAAAAAGAAAGAAACAGTTTCTACAGTTAGTAAGGTTGAGAATAATTCTAACGGGGATTCTAAAGAAATTGTAGAACCTCCTATGTTTTCAAAAAACCATTATATTGTAACGTTTATTCTAGTGGCATATGCGATTGCTGTTCCAATTATTGGTTTTCTGATCGCAACATTCTTACTCGTTCTTTCGTTAGCATGGCTGTTGGGAATGAAACGTAAACGAAATTTAGCTATTACTTCTGTTGCGAGTTCATTATTCTTTATCTATTTGTTTACAATCGTTTTGCAGCTCCCACTACCACGAGGTTGGTGGTTGTTTAGAGAAATTAGTCTGCTATTTTATTAAGATAACTACCTACGACAATGGAGGTGATTGAATGTTAGAGTCTTTATATCAAGGGTTACTTAATGTGATGCAGCCCATGCATTTGCTTATCCTTTTACTAGCAGTATTAATAGGATTTCTAGGTGGGGCCACTCCAGGAATAAGCGGGGCAATGTTAGTTCTCATTTTACTGCCGATCACATATGGAATGGATACGATTCCAGTCTTTTTATTGCTCACAGCCATTTATGCTGCAGCGGTGTATTCAGGTAGTATTAGCGCCGTTCTTTTTAGAACTCCAGGTGCGCCTGAAGCCATTGCAACTGTAATGGATGGATACCCGATGGCAAAAAAAGGAAAGGCTGGAAGAGCACTAGGTATATGTGTAACTAGCTCAGCCATTGGAGGCGTAATCGGAACCATCTTTTTAATCGTGTTAACACCATTACTTGCAAACTTTGCATTGAAATTTTCGTCTCCAGAATATTTCGCGTTAGCTGTTTTAGGCTTAACCGTTGTTGCGTCGTTAAGCGGCGGTGATCTGGTACGAGGGTTAATCGGAGTACTATTTGGATTATTTATTGCAACTATTGGAATCGATCCTATGACAGGTGCTGAACGATTCACATTTGGTTCGATTAGTATGATGTCAGGAATTAGCTTTGTTCCGATCTTAATTGGTTTGTTTGCGGTATCTGAAGTGCTTAGTAAATCAAGAGAAGATCAGAAGATACAAGAGAAAATCCAAAATGTTAAAACAAAAATATTTGAAATGAAAATTTTCAAACAAATCGCGGGAACGATTGCGCGCTCGTCTTTACTTGGGACATTTATCGGGATTTTACCCGGGGTTGGTGCAACAACAGCATCAATGCTAAGTTACAGCGAAGCCGTCCGTTGGTCAAAAACACCTGAAAAGTTTGGTACAGGCATCCCAGAAGGAATAGCTGCACCTGAATCAGCGAATAACAGTGCTGCAATGGGTGCGATGGTTCCGTTATTGGCTTTAGGTATTCCTGGAAGCGCTACCACTGCTGTTATTCTAGGAGCTTTTATTTTACATGGATTACAGCCAGGTCCTATGCTTTTAGCAACGGAAAGTAATTTAGTTTATACGATTTTTGTGGGCCTATTGCTTGTAAATGCAGCGATTTTGTTCTTAGCCAAGCCGTTTATTTCATTATTTCAACACACTTTGAAGGTATCATATAGTATTTTAGGTCCAATGATTTTAGTTTTTTGCTTTCTGGGAACATTTTCGAACCGAAATTCTATGTTTGATGTCTGGATTATGATTGTCTTTGGTGTGCTAGGCTTTTACTTAGAGAAAATTAGATTCCCAATCGCTACGATTATCTTAGGAATTGTACTTGGTCCGATGGCAGAAGAAGAATTCCGTCGTAGCTTACAAATTGCAAACGGGGATTGGACTGTGTTCTTTACTAGACCAATAAGTGGAATTTTACTAGTATTAGCGGTGATTTCAATTTTATATCCATTTATTAAGAAGTTTTTTAACTTAAGGAAATCAGCGATCAATGCTGAGAAAAGCGCTTAAGTGAATTCATTAATCTATCTAAATATGAAAGAGCTTTCAATTTATTATTAGGAGGTCTTTGTACATGATCAAGAAGAAAATTACTTTATTGGCTTTATTGATGATACTCGCATTAGTTCTAGTTGGGTGTAATAGTGGTGGGCAATCGGCAGGTAGCAGTCAGTCAGAGAGTAGTGGTAATCAAGCTGCACAGGAAACAGAAGAAAAGGAAGAACAAGGAGAAGTTAAGTTTGAACGTGCCATTGAAATCAAGGCAGGTGGCGGTCCTGGTGGGGGTACTGATACTTTTTCAAGAGCAATTGCAAGAGAGCTAAGTGATATTTTAGGTGTGCCAGTAAACGTTGTAAATATTCCAGGAGCAGCTGGAGCAGTAGCAAGTCAGGAGCTAGCAGCAGCACCGGCTGATGGTTATTCAATTATGCCAACTACTTCGGATTTCCAAATTAATATTGCAGCGGGTAAAACACCAAATTATTTAGAGCAATTTGATGCATTAGCAAGAATTCACGAAGATACTTATTCAATTTTAGTGAAAGCAGGAAGTGAGTATGCTGATATCAATGCTTTAATCGCTGCTGCAAAGGAAAAGCCAGGTGAAATTGTTATTGGTGGAACAAGTTCAAAAGGATTAGATGAATTAACTGTAGCCCAATTTGAAGAGATGGCTGGCATAGATCTCAATTATACTCCATATGAAGAAGCTGGAAAAATGGCAGCTGCTGTACTAGGTGGTCACATTGATGCTGTCATTGATGAAATTGGTCCAAATATAGCATTGGTCGAGGGTGGACAATTAGAAGCTAGCGTTATTTTTAGAACGGAACGTTTAGAGCAATTACCTGATGTACCAACTACGGTTGAAAATGGTTGGGATGTGACAACTGGGATGTCAAGAGGTTTCTTAATTCATAAAGATGCACCAGCTGAATTAAAAGCAGCACTTGAAGATGCATTGAAACAAGCAATCGCAAGCGAACGTTACCAGGAGTTTGCAAAAGAGGGTTTCCTTCATTTAAAGGATGGTTGGTTAAATTCTAGTGAATATAAAGAATTTCTGCAAAAAGAAGTAGACGATTTTACAGCTAAATTAGCAGAATAAATAACTTATAGAACCAATCACATGAAGGGGGAAATGAGATGAGTAAGGTATCTATTATTGGTGCTGGTGGAACGCTTGGATCTTCATTTGGTTTTATGCTTGCACTTAAGGATATTTATGATGAAATTTGTTTAATAGATAAAAATAGAAATCTAGTTTTAAACCACCTTATGGATATGGAAAATGCGTTAGTAGGCCAGACGAAAACTCGTTTATACGCTGGTGAAATGGAAGATTTAAAAGGCTCACATGTTGTGTTCGTAACAGCAAGCATTCCAAATCAAAATGTTACGTCACGTCTAGTATTTTTAGAAGGTAATATAAAAGTAATGGATGAGATCGGTGCAGAAATCAAGAAATTTGCGCCAGAGGCTATCATTGTTACAGCCACAAATCCAACGGATATCTTGAATTACTATCTACACACAAAATTCAAGTTTGATCGTCAAAAATTAATAGGCTACAACTTAAATGATAGTAAAAGGTTCGAGTGGGCGATTCGCGATGTATTGGGGCTTAGTGGCACAGATAAATTGTTTAGTCCTGTGCTTGGTGAACATGGCGGCTCACAAGTGCCCGTTTATTCAAAAGTCCAACTCAATGGGCAACAAGCAAATTTTAAAGATGAACTAAAAGAGCTGATCGATCATAAAGTAAACAGCTGGTTTGTCCAGTTTAACGATTTAAAGATTAATAGAACAACAGGCTGGACGTCCGCAATTGGCCTTACTGAAGTAGCGATGGGGCTTGCGGTATCGAAGCCCACATTTATATTAGGATCAGCCATATTGACTGGAGAATATGGGTTAAGTGATTTAAGTATTGGTGTGCCAATGCTAATTAATAATGAAGGTATAGTTGAGGTTCAAGAATGGGAACTTCAGGAGGACGAATATAACGAACTCTTAAAATCCGCAGCTAACATTAAAAAGAATATGTCTGTTCATCAATAAACTAAATTACTAACAATCATAGATAAAGAAAGAAGGATATGTATTATGAAAATTATCGATTTGTCCGTAAACCGCTATGTTCACATGCAAGAATCAGATATGGCGCATTCTGTTGGCCATGAATTAATTATTGTAGAAGTCCATACTGACCATGGCATTACAGGAAGAAGCTTTATTGGTACACCCGTATTTACCCACGGTGTAGTAGGGGATTTGGCAGCGACATTATTAAGACGTAATCTTAAAAATGTCGTTGTAGGGGAAAATCCTTTACATACTGAAAAAATTTGGAAGAAAATGTTCGATGCTCCTTGGCGGATCGGGATGCGTGGCATGATTCGTGATTGTATTGCTGCTGTTGACTTTGCACTTTGGGATATTAAAGGAAAACTTATGAATACACCAGTATCCAACCTGTTTGGAAATTATCGTGCTAGTGTTCCGACATATGCAAATGTAGGGCAGCAATTACCACCAGAACAACTAGGTGAAAGAGCTGCTAAATATGTAGAAGAAGGTCATTCAGCTGTGAAAATTCGCTGTGGATTATCAGCGGTTTCCTTAGACGAAGCGACAAAGAGGGTAGCGGCTGTTCGTGAAGCTATTGGTCCAGATATCAAGCTTATGGTTGATATTAATGGTACGTGGGATACGGATACTGCCATTCAAAAGCTAAAAGAATGGGAGCCATATAATGTATATTGGTTAGAGGAGCCGGTGGCACCTGAGGATTTATCAGGCTATGTCAGAATT
Organism: Bacillus sp. Marseille-P3661; assembly: GCF_900240995.1. Lineage (NCBI taxonomy): Bacteria > Bacillati > Bacillota > Bacilli > Caryophanales > Bacillaceae > Bacillus > Bacillus sp. Marseille-P3661. The sequence continues at coordinate 1,896,703 of NZ_LT965953.1, read as the reverse complement.
AAAGAGCGTGCGGGTTCAACGTTTATCGCTGGTGGTGAACAAAATTCTAGCTTTAATGAATTTAGACAACTTATCGACATGAAGGCGCTAGATATTATTCAACCAAATGCGAGTGCAACAGGCGGTATCACAGAATGGTTAAAAATCTATAATTTTGCAACAACGTATAATTTTCCAGTCTCACCATGGAACCTGCAACAAATTCATCTTCCATTAGCAGTAGGGTTGCCTAATGTGAAATGGATAGAATATTTTACACCGGATCGTTCAACCTTCCAAAATTCACTGTTAAAGGGTCCTAAGATTCAGCAGGTTAGAAAAGATGATGGTATCCATTTACTGGCTATTGAAACTCCTGGATTAGGTATTGAAATAGATGAGGAAGTAGCAGAACGTACTATTGTAAAGGAATAATACAAAATTTGGGTGGCTATATGTGAGAGCGTCAAGACCTATTTTGTAGTCTAGACGCCCCCTTATAGCCTTTTTATGTCATGTGGATGTGCTCTGTTCTCTGCTCTCTGCTAAAGTCATTAGCGGACATCTGATGCCTTATTTGCTAAAAAAAAAGCCCAATTTACGAGTTTTCCGGTCAACGGATTCGCTATTTAATCTAAACCACCCAAAGATCTGCTCATATTGTTGGAATAACGGAATAGATGACCGTGAAATTAAAAAAATCGCTCTTTTAAGCTAAATAACGGATCAAATGTCCACTTATTTAAGTATTCAACCATAGTTGCGATTAAATGGAGTCGATTACGAAACACCTCTATTATTGAAAGAGTAGTACTTTTCATGGTCACAACTATATAAGGATATTACAAAAGGAACCCATAGAGTCTATGCTCTATGGGTTTCTTATCGTTGTTACTTATCATAATCGATAAAATGGTAAATACATAGAATTAATAACTGTTTATTTAATAATAGTGCAATGATCTTAATAAGGTTTGATGTAGTGAGTGAAAGATACAGTCGTTAAGGGCAACAACAAAAGTTGCTTGTGACTACTAATCGAAAGAAGAAGTATATTTATTCCATTTTAATATATGTACAGTTTTTTTTATATCATTTTCACTATAACATAAATATTTATATTGATATATCTAATATTTATGTAATAATTAGAAGAAGATAGAATTATTAGAAAAGTGGATATTTTTTTAGGAGGGGATTATTTTGGCTAATATCAAATCGGCGATTGTCGTCGGCGGTGGGATTGGCGGACTTGTGACTGCACTAAAACTTCACCGCGTTGGCGTGTCAGTGCGTGTGTTTGAAAGTGTGGAAACTATTAAAGCACTTGGTGTCGGTATCAATCTATTGCCGCATGCTGTAAGGGTTCTGACAGAACTTGGTTTGGCAGATGAGCTTGAAAACACTGGCATTCGGACTGCAGAACTTATTTATGTAAACAAATTTGGTAAGGAGATTTGGCAAGAGGATCGAGGAATTAAAGCTGGTTATCGTTGGCCGCAATATTCCATCCATCGTGGACGATTACAAATGCTCTTGCTAAAAGCTGTTAAAGAACGCTTGGGTGAGGACGCAGTGTTTACTGGACATCATTTAAAATCATTTAAAATGTCTGGTGACAAGGTGATAGCTGATTTCGAAAATAGAAAAACTGGTGAACGGCTGGGCTCTTATAGTGCAGAAATCATGATAGCAGCGGATGGCATCCATTCTACTGTTCGTAATTTCTATTATCCAAACGAAGGATTGCCAAAATACAGCGGCCGGATTTTATGGCGTGGCATTACCGAATCAACTCCATTCTTAACAGGAAGATCAATGATAATGGCTGGATATCAGGATCAAAAATTTGTTGCTTACCCAGTATGTCCAGAGGCAGCTGCAAGCGGACGCTCGCTCGTAAATTGGATTGCCGAATTGACTGTCGATGAAATGCCTTCACGTGCAGACTGGAACCGCAAAATAGATAAAGAAGTTTTCGCACCTGCTTTTGCTAATTGGGATTTTGGCTGGTTAAATGTGCCTAAGCTCATAAAGGAAACCGATGAGGTGTTCGAATACCCAATGGTTGACCGTAATCCTCTTCCAAAGTGGACGTATGGACGCATAACTTTACTTGGTGATGCTGCACATCCAATGTATCCAATAGGGTCAAACGGGGCTTCACAGGCTATCCTTGATGCAGATGCATTAGGAATTGCAATCTTAGAGCAACCGAGTGCAGAAACTGCTTTGAAGGCTTATGAACAAGCTAGACTTGACCCTACCGCTAATATTGTTTTATCGAATCGGAAAAATGGACCTGAGATTGTCATGCAGATCGTCGAAGAACGAGCGCCTAATGGCTTTGATTATTTAGAAGACGTCATTACTTATCAAGAGTTGGAGAATATTGCGAATCGTTATAAACAAATTGCTGGTTTTGATAGAGAAACCTTAAATAGTAAATAGGAGTGCAGCTATGGTTGAACATATAGTGTTGATAAAATTTTCACAGCAAGCTACCAATGAACAAAAGGAAGAGTTGATTCACAGGAGTCTCCTGCTAAAAAATATCATACCAGGCATAGTGGATATTCAGCAGGGCATAAATTTTTCGAACAGAAACAAGGGATATGAAGTTGGTTTAACTGTCCGATTCAAAGACCGAGCTGCATTAGAAAATTACGGACCGCACCCTGCACATCAGGAAATAGTATCGTATTTGCGCGAAATTGGTTTGGAAGACACAATCGTAGTTGATTTTGATATTGAATAATATTTTTTTACATTTAAACTTTAATGCTTAAACGCGTTCGGGCGTTTTAGTAATTGTGTTATTTGGAGGAGGGAACTATTGAATAATATGAATGTAGCTCAAGCGATTGATATTAGTCGATTTCGTTCCTTCCATTTTTCGATAAGAGGTAAAGCATTATTGTGATGGCTGGGAACTGTATTTTACAGATGCCAGTTTTTTAGTTTATTTTTGTGAAAGACGTATCAACATTATCTAATAAACGTCAACTTAATTGTTTTAGTTACAGCACCATTATGTAGAAAATAACTAGCTTTTGTCTAGATATTTTAGGTTGTCTTATTAGCAAGCGATCCTTGTTAATAAGAGAACTTAATCTTATATCCATTTATAATATGAAACTACCACCTATTTATAATTTCGCTTTGCTGACATACGAATCCTATTTCGATAAAAAAGAATGATTAGGCGGGCTATGCGGACATTCGGTCCTTTATTTTGCAAAAAATGCAGCAAAATACGGTATGTTGACAAGTAAAATAAGGAACACTTTGTCCGCAGTAACCTTCAAGAACCTCTTTGTTGATGAAGCAGAGTCAGATGTCCAGAGGAGTGGTAATAATTTCCTCATTTTTATCAAACACCTTTAACCATCCCTAGCAGTTCAATTAATAAACTATCAAGAAACCAATAACTATACCATCCCAGTTGGATCTATAGCTTTGATAATCTCTTCTGAAAGTAAACCCTTTTCTTGAAGTACTTGCTTAATGGTTTTATTTTCTTCGTCTGCCTTTAAGCCAATCTGTGAGGCAATATCGTACCCCATTGAACCACTTAAGCCGGTAACCAATGATAAGCTTTCTTCCATCCATTGCTTGCATTTTTCCTCATTAGCTTGAATACCACTAATACATTTTGACGTTAGCGTTTCAATTGCATTTGCAAAGATTTCAATTGAATGAAGAAAAGAGTGAGCGATCAATGGCATCATCACATTAATTTCCAATTGACCGGCCGTTGCTGCCGCAGAGATTGCTGTCTCATATCCAATTATTTGACAACATACCATATGTGTCATTTCTAAAATAGCAGGATTGACTTTTCCTGGCATGATGGTTGAACCGGGTTGAATAGAAGGTAGCGAAATTTCTGCTAAACCGGTTCTCGGTCCCGAGCTAAGTAAACGCAAATCACTCGTAATTTTAATTAGGTGAAGTGCAAGTTCTTTTAACGTTAACATACAGCGAATTGGCTCATTCATGTTTTGCATAAAAGCAAACATATTCTTTGGTTCACGAAATGGATGATTCGTACGTTTGCCAACTTCCTGAATAATCTTTGGTTTGTATTCAGTAGGTAAATTGAGCTTTGTTCCGATCGCTTGTCCGCCTAATCCGATTTCATAAAGTACATCGATATTTTTTTCAAGCTGTAGATATATAAAATGAAGTGTTTCTGCATAACCAGAAAATTCTTGCCCTAACCGAATGGGGACGCCATCGTGTAAGTGAGTCCGTCCAGATTTTAGTATTGGCATAAATTGTTCTGCTTTTTTTCGAAACTCTTTCACTAACTGTGATAAAGCGGGAAGTAATTGACTATTGAGTATTTCAACAGCAGCAATATTCAAAGCTGAAGGGAACGTATCATTTGTAGATTGCGACATATTGACGTGGTCGTTTGGATGAATACTTTGTGAACCACCTAATAGTTCTTTTGCACGATTTGCGATGACTTCATTTGCATTCATGTTTTGCGATGTACCTGCACCTGCTTGATAAACATCTACTACAAAATGTTCGTCCCATTTTCCTTCAATGACTTCTTCAGATGCGTGAATAATTGCCTTTCCAAAATCAGGGGGTAGTAATCCCAATTCTACGTTAACAGTTGCAGCGGACGCTTTAATAATTCCTTGAGCTTTTATAAAAGCTCGAGGTAATGTCATCCCACTAATTTTAAAATTTTCTATTGCACGTTGTGTTTGTGAACCATAATAGGCAGATGAAGGGACCATAATGGTACCTAAAGGGTCATTTTCGATTCGATATTCGTGATTGGAAGAATTCATTTTTCTCTCCTTTTTTAACCAAACATTTTTTTGTTATTATTTCCAAACTGAATTCAATTAAACGATTATGGGGGATTAAGCATCTAGAGAGGGTTCTAGCTGCTATTTTTATTTTATAGACACCCCCTTTTCTAAAGGAAACTTTTTTGAATCAAATGCCTAATTCACAATGTCCTAGATTGCATATTATATAAAAAATAGGAAAGGGGAAGACTAATGTTTTTCAATTACAACAAGAAAGATGAAAAAAAAGTTGAGGCAGACATTAATCTAAATAATCAAAATTCTAAGCTGAATAACGCACCTCTTCTTATGTACAATAAATACCCGGAACGATATGCTCAATACCATCAACCATTAATTGGGTATTCTGAAAAATGTAATGAAAAGGCACGACAACAGGTGACTTCATGTAGACGCCGTAGAGCAAAAGCAAAGGCTAAGGCAAGAAAGCACCACGACCACGATCAAAAGCCAAAAGATAAAGACCATAAGTCGAAGGACAAAGGCCATAAGTGCAAAGATAAAGACCAAAAGTCAAAGGACAAAGGTCGTAAGTCTAAAGATAAAGACCAAAAGTCGAAAGACAAAGGCCGTAAGTCTAAAGATAAAGACCAAAAGTCGAAAGACAAAGGTCGTAAGTCTAAAGATAAAGATCAAAAGTCGAAAGACAAAGGCCGTAAGTCTAAAGATAGATACCAAAAGTCAAAGGACTAGATCATAAATCTAAACAACATTGTTGTGGTAAATAAGATGCTTGATAGAAGTTCACTCTGTTGTGAGCTCTTTTTTGTGAACAAATGAAATATTGGAAAAGCCATTTATCATAGGAATGATAATTTGTATACTAGAATAAGGTTATTAAACTTAAATTTTATTAAGGAATTATGGGTGTTTTAGTGTATAAAAAGGTTATTCCAAGCTCACCTTTTTATTTTTGGAAACTTTTTATAAAACTAATCGTATTAGTAATTAGGGAATTATGGAGAAGGAAAACTATTCAAGATTTCGTTGCGTTTAATTGTATGACTGCGATTGAAGATGACTGACATTTTTTTTGTTTAACACTATCCCAGTGGAAAAATGTAAGAACTAATGTGGTGGTATGTGATTGGCTTATATTATAAGGAGATGAATACTATGACTAAAATTGTCCGTAAATTTCGATCCATCGATAATTGGCGGATTGGTGAGCATGAAAGTTGGTTTACAGACATGGCAGCGGAGGGTCTCCATTTAAAGAAGGTGGGAGTACATTTTGCTCATTTTATAAAAGGTGAGCCTAAAAAAATGAGATATCGAATTGATGTAACAGATCATAAGAAAATATTAACCGAACAAAAGCTAAAGTATGTTGATAGTGGTTGGGATTATGTTACCAGTTATGGTTTTTTTAATGTGTTCTCATCACCTGTTGAATCCAATTCCCCTGAATTATATAGTGATCCTGTCGAGCAATCATTTACTTTGAAGAAACTGGATAAAAAATTTGCTTGGAGTGCCACTATTAGTATTTTAATTACTATGCTAATGATCGGCCTTCTTTTTGCACTTTTATTTCTAGATGGAACACCAACCCTTGCACTAGTAGAGGGACAAGTTATTCAACAAACAGTTATTACAATTTTTGTTGGATATTCGTCATTCACTTCCCTGCAGGCAGCGTTAGCAATTCGTGCATTACGAAAATCATTATTAGAGGGAAAACCAATTAATCATAGTGCTCCATGGAAGAAACAACGAAGAGTAACCACTTTTTTTGCGATAATGGTGATTATCATTACTTTGTTAGGAACTGCACATCCTTTTATTCAGTTAGTTTTGAAAGAAACCAAGACATTACCCCTAAAGGATAACGGTTTACCTATTGTTAGATTAGCAGATGTTGAACAAAATGCAGAACTTATCCGACCACAATCTACATTTATCCGGGATGGTATTGATTGGGGAAATCGATATAGCTATGACTGGAGTTTATTAGCTCCGGTGCAGTATGTGTCAGACGAAATTGGCCATGTGCCTAATCAAATGTGGAAGGATGGTAGTGGTGAATATTTACCAACTATTACGACGAGAATATATCAATTAAGATATACATTTTTATCTGAAAATGTGGTTAATGATTTAATAAAAAGATATAGTCTAGCCTATCAAGGTGGAGAGATTAATGTAATTAAAGATAGCGATTTTGATATATTAATGATTTATACAGTTGATAACTTTAAAGAAGTGTTTGCAGCAAAGGGTAAACAAATCATGTACATAAGATATCATGGCCATGCAGATCTAGATTCATTACTAGTAAGCGTGGAAGAGAAAATGAAGAATTAGGCAATTTAAAGCATGGGGAGGTTGAACTGATTGATGATCTCAGAAAATGGAATTTTTTTACATATAGGATAGTTTTTTTTCTTTGTTCAAAGGGAGAGGTGGATTGAACCAGTTAAATCTATAATTCAGGATGCTATGGGAGAACTGTCACTGGGTTATCAAAGGTAATAACCAAAAGTTGGAGGCAAGTGATGAAAATAAAGATTCTTACTGTTGGTACAAGAGGAGATGTTCAACCATTTGTTGCACTGGGGAAAGGACTTGTAAAACGCGGGTATAAAGTAACGATATGTACGGGTGAAAATTTTAAGGCTTTTGTTGAAAGTAATGGCTTAAATTTTGCAGCAGTAAGAGTAGACATTCTCAAATTAACCCATTCAGAAGAAGGTAAAAAAATGATGAGCGGGAATCCGTTTCATATCCTTAAAAATCTGAAGACGATAATCTTTCCAATGATGGAACGGATGTTAGAGGATTTCTGGTTGGTCGCCAAAGATGCGGATGTGTTGATTTATCATCCAAAAGCCTTTGGTGGTTATGATATTGCTGAAAAGTTAGAAATACCCGTATTTGTAGCGCATCCCGTTCCAGTGATTGCCCGCACGGCCTTATTTACCAATCCAGTAATGCCATTTTCTTTTAAAATTGATTGGATCAATAAAATGAGCTTTAAGGTTAATCGGTTGTTAATGGTTAGTTTCTTTAAAATGATCAATAGGTGGAGAAAGGAAACATTGGGGTTAGCAAGTAAGCGTTCGGTATTAACAGATGACTTATGTTTAAAAGGGAAACCCATTCCGATTCTTTATGGGTGTAGTCCACAAGTGATTCCTTATGATGAAAGCTGGAATGAAAATGTATCAATGTCCGGTTTTTGGTTTTTGGAAGAAGAAAATTGGGAACCACCTATTGAACTCCTACAATTTATTGAACAAGGTCCGCCTCCAATTGCAGTCACATTTAGTAGTATGCCTTTGAAAAATCCGCGTCAAATTATAGAAATGCTAGAAGAATCACTGAGATTGACGGGACAACGCGGCGTACTTATTACTGGGTGGAGCGGTCTAAACATCGAAAATGCTAAGCCACACATTTTTACAATTAACACCATTCCTCATTCATGGTTATTTCCTAAAACAGTTGGAGTGATTCATCATGGAGGAGCTGGTACGACGGCTTCTGTCTTAAAAGCTGGGAAACCAATGCTAATTTGTCCTTTCTCCGCAGACCAGCCTTTTTGGGCGAATCGAATGCAGGAGCTCGGTTTGGCACCGACACCACTTAAAGAGAAGGATATGTCCGTTGAAACGTTTACAAGAAAAATTGAAGAATTGCTTGTAAATGATACATTAACTAAAAATTGTACTGATATTTCAACTAAAATTAACAGCGAAGATGGCATAGAAGATACAATTAAGTTTATTGAAAAGAACATTTCGTAAGTGAACTATCTAGCAATCAAATGGGGATTTCTCCGATAGTTCTTCTTACTTTATAGAGTTAACCAGGAGGAGGCTGAGTGAAAAGTTTTAATAGATTATTGTTGCCTACTATTTGTTTAATAATGGTATGATTTGCCTAGTCTAACAACTAATTTATTTGATAAAAAATCATTCAAGGTTGACACAAGTAGGGTAGTGGGGCTAATAAATTAGAATTAAAAGGTGGTTAATCACGATGACTCTTTATCATTATATTGGAGCCGACTATCCTTTAACCATGGGGACCTTTGGCGAGAGCTATGCATTAAAAAAACTTTCGGAAGTCTCAAAACCAGATAACCCGTCAGATCTTCGAAACATACTGGATTTATCACATTTGGATAACGAAGGGGTGAAAGTATTTGAAACAGAATTAGATTTTGCACATGTAGCTATAACAGAATTGAGGGATCCAGTGTTAAAAGATCTTTTACCGATAAACAAAAATTACATTTACGAACTTGGAGGTTCTTTTCATCTTATTCAAGCTGATAAAATCGGCAATTTTTCTTTTTATCAGAAAAATGAAAAATGTGTAAAAGAGTTATTACTATATTTAAAACGGGAACTAAAGGATGGAGAGTCGATAGAAATATATTCATGTTGGGATAGTGAAGAGGAGCTGCCTAAAGCTAAAGAGGATTCTATAAACTTGTCAAGCTATCAATTACAAGAATCATTTGAATTAAATGAGAGACTCTTAGTTAGGATTATGAAAGAATAAAAAAAATGTTGTTATGTGAACCCTGTTAAGTAATTGTTCTAAATAATAAAGAACAGTATTGTATAAAAGTGTTAGTTATAAAAAAAATTAGGAAGGTGGAAGAATTGCAAATTATAGCTGGAAATAAAAATGAAAACTTGATAATCGAAAAAGATGCTTTAGTAATTGGAAACGTAAAAGGTGATATTAAAGTTTTAAGCGGTGCAAAACTCCATCTTAAAGCTGTACTAAAAGGGAACCTCTATCTTAAAAAAGATTCAATTGTATCTATACAAAATTTTGTTCTTGGAAATATCTATGATTGCGGTGCATCTATTGAATTTGTTAACGGCGAGGTAAAAGGAGAAATTATCGTAAATAATTAATAGTCCTTTAATAACTTGAAGAGAACTAAAATATCTTACGAGTGATTCATGTAGATTTTAGTAGGTTAGGGGAATTGAGTATGTCTTTAATACAGCACAAACGTTTTATACGACTTTTGACGATGTTGGTGGTTGCAATATCCATTATATCTTCAGCTCTATTCATATCGGTTGGATATTTTTAATACAAAAGAGATTCATCTATTAACCTCACAGTGCTATGAGGTAGATGGGGAAGTCAGATTAGAAATACATAACAACCTAACTAGTAGCTATTCTTTTGAGTGTGAAAAATAAGGTAATTTTTATATAAGGATAGAAATTTTGGGGAAAATGTTAAGATAACATAACTAATATATTGTCGTACTGATTTGAAAATGAAGGGACTAATAACTATGACATTTCTACAAAAAATTGAACCCCATTTAACAAGCCATGATATTTTAATACAGGAAACTGTTCTTCATGCATTACATGACTTTCCAAATGTTCCTGAGGAATGGACGTATATATTACTGAAAGAAGCGTTTGAAAATAAGGAAAAGCAAACCTCTATTTTAATTTATATTGAAAATCAAACGCTGAATGAAAAGGCTGTCAACATTTTGATAGAAAATATCCCTAAGATGGACCAATCCAAGGTTCATTTGGCACTGAGATTGGTGAACCAAATTGAACCAAATCTTGCACTAAAATATAAAAAACCTCTAATTAAATATATTAAAAAAGATCTATTGTCAATTTTTGAACTAACTGTAGATGGAACAGAGGAAGAGGTTTATACAGAATATGGAAAAGTTTTAAATGAACTAGAAGAATCGGACTCCTTTCAGTTTGACTTATATATAAAAGCGAAAAAACTAGCTGCATGTATTGTGAAAAACGGCTGGATAACGGAAAACGAAATTGACATGATACTTGAAGAGGAGTTAAAGGAACAATGGATTTCATTTAATGGAATTTTGCACGTTTATATGATTGGACTATTAAATTTAGAGAAGTATATACCATTATTAGCTCCGTTGTTAGTCCGTGATGATGATGTTCTGTTAGAAGAAGTTGCAGTTGTGTTAATTCGGTTCCAATCCGACCAGGTTGTAAATGAGGTAGCACCTTATTTGAACAAAGCGGAGTCTGTTATATTTGCAAGTTCAATTATTGAAAATATTAAATCCGATTATGCAGTTCAGGTTTTAAGAGAAGCCTACCGAAATGCGGAAGAATTGGATGCACAAGAAATACTTATTGAAGCGCTTTGTCATCAGTTATCTAAAGAAGCACTTCCTGAAATTAATGCACATATGGAAAAAGAGGCTGCATCAGGACTTGTTGATGTTGAGCACATAGCTTATAGTTACCATTCCATTTTAGGCCTAGACCATCCGGATTTGGAGTGGTGGCGAAAAGAAGTTCTAAACCGAGAAAATGACTTTAGTGAGCAAGTGGATGTGTTTGCAAATAAATCAATTCAAATGGAAAAAGTGGGGAGAAATGACCCTTGTCCATGCGGTAGTGGCAAAAAATATAAAAAGTGCTGCCTTCATTAGTTAATGAAGGGACACTACTGTGAACAAACCACTTCATAAGGCAGATGAAGAGGAAACAGAGATAAAAAGAGCAGACGAAATCTCTTCATAAGGCAGATGAAGAGGAAAAAAGTGATAAAAAGGGCAGACGAAATCTCTTCATAAATATCTTATCTTTGCAGAAATAATGACGCTGCTCTAATAGAATTAAGTTTCATTTAGTAGTGCTTGCCGTTTATATATTAATGTAAGGGGGCTGGCACTTTTATTCCTCCTTACCATACCCATTAAAAATTAGAGCGAATAAAGGGGACATAAACTATATAGTTAAAGTGCCCCCACTTTCTACTGATTATATATCAATATAGTAATTATGTATCTATCTTTATAGCTCCTTAATCCCTTCACTAGGATCTGATTTAAATTTAAAGTTTGTAACCATTTCTTGAAATGCTCTAGATGGAAATGAGCTACTTGTATTGGGAACAGCAAGGCCAGTAGCTACTTGAATTGGTGATTTCAAATTAATAATTGTTGTTCTTGAATTTGATATCGAATTTGCTAGTTGACCTGTAAAAAGAGTTATTCCGAATCCTCCGCCGATAAGCTCTATTATGGTTTCTATTTGGTTGCCTGAGAAGATAAAGGAAGGTTCAAAACCCGCTTTCTGAAAGGATTGAGAAATGATATGGTGATTTACACTAGATTTCAATACTAAAAATGTTTCTGCAGATAATTCAGTTATATCTATATACTTCCGAGCTGCAAAATGATGATCTTTAGGTAGTACAACCACTAAATCATCGTAAATCATAGGATAGAATTTGAACTCCAACTCTGAATTTTCACAATAGGGGGTTGAAATAAATGCAACATCAATTTCAGATGAATGGAGTTTCTTTAATAAAGCATAACTGCTTCCTTCATATAACTCAATATTTATACCAGGATATTTATTTCTGAAATCAGACAATAGCTCTGAAAGTCCAAAGTAAATTACTGATTTAATCACTCCAATTCGTAAATTCCCCTTGTTCAGCTGAGTATATTCTGTCATTGCATTTTTAGCACCTTCAATCTCATTAAAGATTCTTTTCGCATATAAAAGAAATTCCTCACCTGCTTGTGTTAATTTAACAGAACGAGTACTTCGCGTAAAAAGAGATACTCCAAGCTCATCTTCTAGCTTTTTTATTTGTTGTGATAAGTTAGCTTGTGAAACTAAAGATTCTTCTGCTGCTAAAGAGAATTTAAGATGCTTTGACAAGGCTATCATGTATTCGAGTTGATGAAGTTCCATATGGGTTACCTCCAAGAATGATTAATAAGTATGATTTATAAGTTTGACTTAATAATAGTATAATCAATAGAGATTGAAAAATTCAAATTTTTCTATAAAATTAGATTTAGTAGAATATTCTGAAAAAGGAGGTTGATTATGTACTAATATCACAAATTAAAAGTGTAGCTGCTTTTTTATTGTGAGTATCTCCCTGTAAATTATTAAATTCTATGTTTAGGAGGTTGTATCTAATTGAAAACAAAGTTTTTGAATAGAGAGGACCTAAGACGGTTTGCTTTAATTTGATATAAGTTAAATACTAATTAAGAATTCTTTTACTGAAATTAATGAAAAGGTGGTGTTTAGTTTGAGCAACAAACACAGCTCAGTGCAAGATGAAAGAATTGCGAATAGTATTGACGAGATTGGGGATGTCCATGCTAAGTTTAGAGACTATATTGGTCCAATGGCTAAAATTATATTAATAATTTCTGTTATTTGGGCTTTGTTTCAAATGTATGTAAATACTATTGGCGTAATGATGGTTATTGAATCTAGAGCATGGTATTTTGGATTTCTTTTAATCATGATTTTTCTGTTGATTCCAGCAAGAAAGAATAGCAGAACACAAAGTAAATTACCAACTATTTGGGATTGGATATGTATTGTAGCAACGATCGTTTCGGTTGGTTACCTGCTATTGAACTATAACACTTATATTCTAGAACGAGGAGGACAACATATTCCTCTAGATTATTGGATGGGTGGACTTGGAATTTTAGTAGCTTTTGAAGCATCTAGACGGGCTGCAGGAAATACTCTAACCATCATAGCTTTATCTTTCTTGCTATATACCTTATTTGGTCAATATCTCCCTGGAATATTTAATCATGGAGGCTTCTCTCTTAATCGCATCGTGGACGTAATGTATTGGGGTGTTGAAGGGGTCTTTGGTGTTGTCATAGGAGTTGCTAGCACTTATGTCTTTCTATTTGTGCTGTTTGGTGCTTTTATGAAGAAGTGTGGCTTTATAGATTTTTTAAATGATATTTCACTTGTTGTTGCTGGTCGATCTTATGGAGGTCCTGCGAAAGTAGCTGTTTTTTCCAGTGGACTAATGGGTACGATCAATGGAAGTGGCGCGGCTAATGTTGTTACAACAGGTACCATGACGATTCCATTAATGAACAAAGTAGGATTCAAAAAGAGTTTTGCCGGTGGAGTTGAAGCTGTTGCTAGTACGGGTGGACTTATTGCACCGCCAGTGATGGGGGCTGCAGCATTTGTAATGGCTGAGTATTTGAGTATACCATACCGTGATGTCATGATTGCTGCTATAATACCTGCTCTATTGTATTACATGATGTGTTTCCTTTCTGTTCATTTTGAAGCGAAGAAGTTAGGTATTGCAGGTTTACCTAAGGAACAGATACCTAATTTATGGAAAGTGCTGAAAAGCGGTGGACATCTGGCCATTCCAATGCTGCTTATGATTATTTTACTTATAGCAGGCATGACGCCAATATTTGTAGCAACAATCGCATTAATTTCAACAGTTATTGTGAGTTGGTTTAAAAAAGAAACACGAATGGGATTTAAGGAGATAATTGAAGCCATTGAAGATGGGGTAAAAGGCTCTTTAGTTATCGGTGCAGCCTGTACTATTGTAGGTGTAATTGTCGGTACGGTCTCCCTAACAGGAGTAGGATTGACGCTTGGGAACAATATTGTAGGGTTGGTAGGAGACAATTTACTTCTTATTGCGATCGTAACGATGTTAGTTAGTATTGTACTTGGTATGGGAGTTCCTGTAACGGCATCTTATATTATTACAGTAACAATTGCAGCACCACTCTTAGTTGACCAAGGCGTTCCGGTATTAACAGCGCATATGTTTGCTTTCTTTTTTGCCGCGTTGTCAGATATAACGCCTCCAGTAGCTATGGCTGTTTTAGCGGCTGCAGGAATTGCACGTGAGCGATTTGTAGCGGTTGCAGCGCAAGCTTGCCGTATTGGTGCTATCGGTTTTATGCTGCCGTTTATGTTTTTATATAATCCAGCACTACTAATGAAAACTGACACTGTTATTGAAAGCGTTTTATTCTTGTGCTTTTCAATGGTTTCAGTTATTGCCCTGTCAGCGGCATTTGCAAATTGGTTTGTAGTAAAACCTAAGGTAGTAGAGCGTATTCTGTTGTTTGGTATAGGTATTTTTATGATTATACCATATGCAAACTATTATTTTTATTTAGTTGGTACTGTCATTTTGATCATCATCTTTATTAGGCAAAAAAGGCTTGTTCATTTAGAGGCTGTTCCGAACTCGGATGTTAATCTGGGTTAAATATAACTAGTAAAAAAGCAGTTCGGAATGTGTAACTACTACACAGTTTTCTATCACAAAAAACTTTATAAAAGGGAGGAAATTTTTTGAAACGTTTATCATTTCTTATGTTATTGATTCTAGTGATGGGGTTCGTTTTATTTGGATGTGGAGGGAATTCAACAGAAACGTCTGGAAATAGTGCAACTGAAACATCAGGGGAGACTAAAACGGAAACAACAGAAGAGGCTGCTGCGGATGCTACCGGTGGCGTATCCAATGTTCGAATAGGTACTGCAACTACTTCAGGCTTTTACTATCCTCTAGGTGGGGCATTAGCTCAGACTTGGACTAATCACGATTTTGGGAATACAATCCGTTTCTCAGCACAGGCAACTGATGGCGGTGTACAAAATGTTAATTTAATGATAGACGGCGAAATTGAAATGGGTATGACAAATCTCAATGTATTGCAGGCAGCTTATGATGGAAAAGAGGCTTTTGAAGGCAGGGCATACCAAGATGTTCGAATTATGTCCACGCTCTTCCCTTCCGCTATTCAAATCGTAGCAAGAGAGGGTAGTGAAATTGATTCAATAGCTGATATTAAAGGGAAGAAAATGGTTCCTGGAGCGCCTGGAAGTACAACTCAATATGCAATTAAGGATTTATTTGAAACATATGGTATGGATCTAGATAAGGATGTCGAGGCACAGTATGTTGGGTATACACAAGCAGTTGAATTTATGCGTAATAAGCAAACTGATTCGTTTTCTGTTTTGTCTAGTATTCCAGTAGCTGCTATTAGTGAGGCAACATTGACTGCTGATGCAAAGCTTCTTGCTATAGAAGAAGAAAATTTACAAAAATATATAGAAAAAGATAGTACATTTTACAAAGAAATTATTCCAGCAGGTTCCTATGAAGGTCAAGATACGGATATTGTAACACTTGCACAACCAAATGTACTATTTATTCCAAAGGATTTACCAGATGAATTAGTTTATGAAATGACGAAATCAATGTGGGAAGGAATCGATAAGATGAGAGAAAGCTTCCCGCAATTAAATACGATGAAGGTAGAAAATGCTGCATCTAATATTGGAACCATTCCTTTACATCCAGGTGCAGAACAATATTATAAAGAAATTGGTTTAATTAAATAACTAATATAGTTGTTTAATAAGAAATGTTCTTTAATCTGCTGGTCATGATAAAACGACTAGTTAGCAAGAGATAGAGGTTGTTTTCAATAATCATTACATTCCTTAGTAGCAATGAAAAAATCTTATAACTAAAAAAGTCAGAATATAGCGTATATTCTGATCAGCAGATAAATTATTACTTAATATTTTAAAAGGTTAAACGAGATTTGAAAAGATAAATTAGAAGTTCCTATCGGAAATAAATGTCTGTCATACAGTTTGGCAGATTAATTTTAAAAGAGATATTTGGAGGTATTTTGATGGAAAAAGTTCAATTAGAAACGGATATCATTATTGTAGGGGCAGGAAACGCTGCTTTATGTGCTGCACTAGCTGCAAGAGAACAGGGTGTTCATGTAACAGTACTAGAAAAGGCTCCTAAAAAAGAACGGGGTGGAAATAGTGCATACACCGCTGGCTCAATTCTTTTTCCTTTTAACGGGATTGAGGATATTAAGGACATAGTTACAGATTTATCTGAAGAAGAGATTGCAAATACTGATTTTGGTAGTTATTCAGAAGAACAATATTTTAATGATGTGGCTAGGGTAACGGAATATAGAGCAGATCCTGATCTCGTGGACACATTAGTTAGTAATAGCTTAAGTGTAATGAAGTGGATGCGTTCTAAAAAAATACGCTTTATTCCGATCTACGGACGACAAGCATACAAAGTAGATGGGAAGTTTAAATTTTCCGGCGGCTTAGTTGTAGAAGCAGCAGGTGGTGGACTGGGCCTAATCAATTCCCAGATTGAAGCAGCAGAACGAGAAGGAATTACTATTATTTACGACGCCCATGTAAAAGAATTGATTCATGATGACGAAGGCGTACATGGAGTTATCGCAAAGGTGAAAGGAAAAACCACTGAAATTAAAGCTAAGGCAGTAGTGCTAGCTAATGGTGGTTTCCAAGCTAATGCCGAGATGCGAACAAGATATTTAGGGCCAGGATGGGATTTAGCAAAAATAAGGGGTACGAGGTATAACACAGGTGACGGTATTAACATGGCGCTGAAAGCTGGCGCAATGCCGTTCGGACATTGGTCTGGTTGTCATGCAGTAGGCTGGGATCGAAATGCTCCTGAATTTGGTGATTTATCCTTGAATGCTTTTCAAAAATATGGTTTCCCGTACGGCATTATGGTTAATGCAAATGGAGAGCGCTTTACGGATGAAGGTAAAGATTTTAAATCTTTTACGTATTCCACTCACGGACGGTTAATTTTAAATCAACCAGGGTATTTTGCATGGCAAATATTTGATAGTAAAGTTACACATCTATTAAAAGATGAATATCGCATCAAACAAGTGACAAAGGTGACAGCCAATACATTGGAAGAGTTAGCGCAAAAACTTGATGGTGTTGATCCAGAAGGATTCCTAAGAAATATTAAAGAATACAATCAAGCCGTTAAAACGGACGTTCCTTTTAACCCTAACATTAAAGATGGACGCGGTACAGAAGGTTTGGCTATTCCAAAATCAAACTGGGCTAACACGATTGATGAAGGTCCTTTTGAAGCCTATGCGGTCACTTGTGGACTTACCTTTACATTTGGAGGTATAAAAATTAATCCAAAAGCAGAAGTTCAGGACACGTCAGAACTTTCTATTCCTGGCTTATATGCAGCAGGTGAATTAGTAGGGGGTATATGGTACTTTAGCTATGTTGGTGGAGCAGGTTTAATGTCAGGCTCAGTCTTTGGAAAGATTGCTGGAGAAAATGCAGCTAAATTTGTTCAGTCCATGCAATTGGCATAATCAAAATTTTAATTTAGAATATCTCGCTAGTATAGAAAATCGAAAGATTTAGTCCAAAGTATCACTTTGACAGGAGGCTGGGACATAACTAATTTATTTAACTCAAAAGACGAACAATTCACAAACTTAGCGGAGGAAATATACGCAGACTCCTACGGGAGGAAAGGCCTAGATGAGACCCCACAGTGCGTCAGCACTTGGGGGCTTATCAGCCGCCCGTGGTATCCCGCGAAGTATATTTCCGGAACGGTAGTTCGGACTTTTCTTTTGATAGAACTCTTTTGTCCCAGCCACAATCTTTGATTCTTGTGAAAATGAATAAGATTTTTTAGCGATACTAGATTTTATAAAGGAGTGTGTGGGGATGGAATACAGAGAATTAGAGGAAGATGTCGTTCAGGACTTAGTTTCTTTTGTTCAAGAAACTACATATGAAAATATTCCAACTTCTACTATTAATTATGTAAAACGATTGATGCTTGATACATTAGGGGCAATCCTTTGTGGGAGTGAGGCAGAGGGTTGTACTGAATTGACTAGACTTATAACAGGCTGGGGAGGAACTCCGGAGGCAACGATTATAGGATCTGGACAAAAAGTGCCTGCATTAAATGCTGCATTGGTGAATGCAACGATGGCACGTGCAATGGAAGTGGATGACGTCCATGAAAGTGCATTACTACATGGAACAGCAACCATAGTTCCTGCTGCTTTAGCAACTTCGGAACAAATAGGTGGTTGTAATGGGAAACGGTTCTTAGAAGCAGTTACTATTGGCATAGAGGTAGCAGCTAGAATGAGCTTGGCTACTAGAGTACCACCAAAGAGTGACAAAGATCCTTACCGCGGAATGTCGACTACGTATCAATGTGGTACATTTGGTGCAGCAATGACGGCAGCGAAATTGTTACAGTTAGATCGTGATCAAATGCTTAATGCTATGGGGTTAGCTTTTGGGCAAGCTGCTGGAACGCAACAAGGATTATTAGAAGGGGCTTTATCAGTCCGAGTTCAACAGGGTATAACCGCTAAGAACGGTATTTTATCAGCTCAAATGGCAGAATTGAATATTACAGGACCAAGAAACTGCCTAGAAGGTAAGTTTGGGTACTACAATTCATTTTATAATGGCAATTATGACCGTGACATTATGGCTAGCAATTTAGGAAAAGATTGGGAAGTAGAAAAGATCAGTATTAAACCATATCCTACCTGCAAATTCACTCATACTACTTTAGGTGCGGCCCTAGAGATTGCACAACACGAACAAATCGATCTTACACAAATAGAAAAGATTGTCCTTAATATGAGTAATAGAATTTATTATGGTGTCGTCTGTCAACCATTGGAACAAAAAAGAAAACCAGTTGGCGAAAGAGGAGTAGTCGATGCACAATTTGCCTTACCATATTTGGTTGCAGCAGCACTTGTCAAGAAAAAGATCACCTTTGCAGAATTAAATGAAGAAACAAGACATGATGAAGTTATTCTTGAATTAGCTCAAAAAGTAATTCCCGTTTTAGATCCAGATGTTGAACAAAAAGAACATATCTTACCAACTCCTGGGAATGTAGAAGTTCATCTGAAAAATGGTCAAGTATTACAAAAAGAAGTGAAGTATGTAAAAGGTCATTATTTAAATCCACTAACGGATTCAGACTTAATCAGTAAGTTCTATGACTGTTCAAGTTTCCCAGTCAATGCAATTACTAATGCAAACCAAACTAGAATTGTAGAAACAGTGTTGGATTTGGAATCTATGAAGGATGTCTGTCAATTAATACCCTTCATGACGAGATAAACCAACTTTTCAACGAAAATTACGCCATGTCAAAGTTTGAGCAAATTAGAAGGTAACAAGATTACTATAAACAGGGCGCTTGCGCCTTTTCTTCAACTAATAAGCTGTCATTCATCTTTATATTGTTGGTCAAATATATGATGGTTTTCTAATATAAATTGTGAAAAGGTGGGGTGTTGAGTGGAATCCATTAAAGATCAAAACACGCTACATTACGATGTAATTGTAGTGGGAGCAGGTGGTGCAGGGTTGACAGCGGCCTTAACTGCTGCACAATCCGGCGCAAAAACTGCAGTCTTAGAAAAAAATCCGGAGGTTGGAGGAACAACACGGATGGCGATTGGCTCGCTAACAGCTGCTGGTACTTCCATACAAAAACGTGATGGCATAAAGGATAGTATTGAACATTTTAAAGAGGATATGAAGAAATTTATTGGACCTCTTCATGAGAGAGATAATGAAGAATTAAGAGATATTATTGCGGATGAGGCAGCAAATACGGTTGAATGGATGAAAAAACTTGGTGTTTCTTTCGTGGGTCCATTTGGGGAACCACCTAATCGCGTTCCAAGGATGCATAATGGTGTACCAACAGCCCGTGTTTATATTACAGCCCTACATAAACATGCTAAAAATGCTGGTGTGGATATTCTAGTAAACACTCGAGTTATAAAATTGCTAAAAAATGAAACTGGAGCTATAGAAGGTGTAATAGTCCAAAAGGATGGTTCAGAATTGACCATTCATGCTAAACGAGGGGTCATACTATCAACTGGTGATTATTCAAATAGCCCAGAGTTAAAAGCGAAATATATGCGTCCTGAGGCAGCAGAAGTGGAGGGAATAAATTTAGCAAGCACGGGTGATGGGCATAAAATGGGAGTAGAAGTTGGCGGTGAATTGAAAAACATGGATGTAGCATTCGGTCCACAGCTGAGACTTTTACCACCTCCGAAACCGCCGTTATTGGATCGTTTACCTTCTAATTTATTATTAAATCGAGTATTAGCCAATCTTCAGAGGTACTCACCACCTGTCATATTAAGTTATTTAGCAAAGCAAATGCTTACAGTAAGAACATCACCTTCGCCAAAACTTTTTGAGCAGGGTGCGATATTGGTGAATTCTGAAGGGAATAGATTTACCAATGAAATTGTGAAACCTGAATATGATGTAGCAAAACAGTCAAATGGCAATGCTTATATCATATTGGATGAAAGAATTGCTCAGAAATTTTCATCTGGAGAGTATTTTATTTCAACTGCACCTGGTATTGCGTATGCCTATTGGAAGGATTATGAAAAATCACGGCCAGATCTAATATCTTCAGGAAAAACGTTAACGGAGCTGGCGACGTCATTGGGCATACCTATTCATAACTTAGACAAGGCAGTCAATCAATATAATAATAGTGCTGATGCAGCGATTAGAGGTACACTTAAACCACCATTTTATTCCTTAGGCCCTGTTAACGCTGCATTTACTTCAATGGAAGGTGGACTTAATATAAACCGGCACTGTCAGGTATTAAATAAAGATCAGATACCAATTAATGGCCTTTATGCAGCTGGGAGTGTTGGCTCAGGTGGTTTAATTTTAGCTGGCCATGGACTCCACATCATGTGGGCATTGATTTCTGGTCGTATTGCAGGAGAACATATCACTAAAGAATAGTTTTAAATGGATTCCAGATCTATTCATGAACACTCAGATATTTTGATCGTAAAACTCCATCAATTAATGGATTTTTGTGGATCGACATGATGAATGATGATTAATAACAAGTTGGTGATCCTCATTGCTAAAGGTTATGTTTATTACGGCCATCTTTGTATACATTGTGTCAAACTTTTTTGACCATGATGTGCTAAGATGGTTGCTCTCTTTATTAACAATCAGTATTTTACTATTTACGTTTTTTAGGATGAAAGGCTTTTTAAAGATACTTGGAAGTAGTTTCTTAATTTTAGGGTGTTTTTTCCTAATACTTAATGAAGTAGAATGGGATAATTATATTTTATCATTTGGCAGAATGTTAAACTTGGTTACGATTGTAGCGCTTTTGCCTATTCTTGCATTGCCAATTAAGCTTGGTAATTATAAACAATCAATCAAGACAATTCTTACAAATAAAATGAGAAAGTCCTTGCATTTTTATTTTTTAACATCAGGATTATCGTACTTACTTAGTAGTTTCATAAATATTGCAACAATACCGTTAATGTACTATTCGATGCGTCCCTCAGCCGATCTTTTTCCAATTAAAGAAAAGGATCGTTTTTTAAGTCGAGCTATATTACAGGGATATGGTATGGCAGCACTATGGGCGCCTGTCACACCGATCGTCGGGATCGTTATCGAGATGACGGGCGTAAGTTGGTATTCATTGTTACCAATATTTATTCCTTTAAGTATTTTGGGATTATCATTTGCGTGGTTAAATGGTGTGATAATAAATGCAAAACGTCAAAAAGACATCGATTTCCCTACAGATATGGAATGGGAAAAAGTAAGGGCGGAAATGATGAATTCTACTATAGGGGATGAATCAATTGAACGCTCAGGAAAACTAGTGCATATTGTTATTGCTATTTTGTTATTTAATGTATTAGTAATGATGCTCGAGCAAACAATGAATATTGGCTTTCTTTTATTAATTTCACTTATAGTTATTCCATTTTCGTTTATATGGTCTCTTTTATTAGGAAAAACAGAGCACTTTTTTGAAGGAATTAAAGACCATTTCACAAATCAATTGTTAAATATGAAAGACCAATTTTTTGTGTTTTTAGCTGCAGGTTTTTTCATTTCATCTCTATATGTTACAGGAGCAGATCAAACTTTTAATGTTTGGATCTTATCAATTAAAGAGCTAGTGGGTAATCATTTGTTTATCACACTTATTCCGCTTATTCCGTTTACATTGACTTTTATTGGAATGCATCCGCTTATCGTGCTAGCTCTCGTAGCTGGGGTCCTGGATGCGGATGTACTGAAGATTGCTCCTGAGATATTAGCGTTAGCTATGCTTGGAGGTGCCGTAGCTTCCTTCATAATGGGACCTTTTAATGCAGCTATTGGTCTTATGTCAAACAATATAAAAGAACATCCCTTTCGTATTTCACGTTGGAATCTAGAATTTACGATCGTATATTTATTGATGATTATGAGTTCGGTGTATGTTTTTCAACTGTTAAACTTGTGAATGACACGGGACGGTTTTCGTACTTCCAGCAATGAGCTTTTGGAGGTATATGAACCGTTCCGACGTTTTTTTTATGGCTTGAATGGTTGTGATATGAAGTGTTATTTAAACGTATGGTTCATCATTACAACTGACAAATTATTTTACTGTAGAATCTATTCCATTTATAAACGATTTCCAATTTCAAACTATCCTACCATTATGATAACGTTTATAGTATGATAAATGAAGATTAATAGAAATCAAATGTGTGGGGGACTTCAAGTGACATACAAACTTAAAAAGAAATTTAAAATGTTTGCATTGAATTCGAATCGTACTCTGGCAACAGAGATGGCAGAGTTGTTGGGCTGTGAATTAGGTAAAGTCTCGGTCAACGAATTTAGTGATGGAGAGATTCAAATACATATAGAAGAAAACGTTAGAGGATGTGAAGTTTATATTCTCCAATCTACTTCTGATCCTGTTAACAAAAGTATAATGGAGCTTTTGATTATGCTTGACGCTTTGAAAAGAGCATCTGCAAGTGTAATTAATATTGTAATTCCCTATTTTGGATATGCTCGCCAAGATCGAAAGGCCCGTTCACGTGAGCCTATTACAGCTAAGCTGCTTGCGAATCTATTGGAAGCGGCTGGGGCGCATAGGGTTCTTACAATGGACTTACATTCACCACAAATTCAAGGATTTTTTGATATTCCGGTTGAACATTTAATAGGCGTACCAATCCTTTCTGAATACTTTGAAAGTAAAGGATTAGAAGATGTTGTGGTGGTAGCCGCACATAATGGTGGAATCGTGAGAGCAAGAACAGCAGCTAATTTGTTACATGCTCCACTAGCATTGATCGATAAAAGAAAGCTTGAACAAGATGGTACAGAAACACTTCAAGTTATTGGAAATGTAACGGGGAAAAATGCAATTATTATCGATGACTTAATTGATACGGGCACAACGATGACTCTTGCAGCTAAGGCATTGGCAGATAACGGTGCTAAAGCAATATATGCGGGGTGTACGCATGCTGTTTTTACGAAGGATTCTATTTACAAAATTGAATCATCACCGATCAAAGAGTTAGTAGTGACAAATACGATTGAGTTACCAAAACAGAAACATAGCAAAAAGGTAACGACGATCTCTGTTGCACCATTATTGGCAGATGCGATAGATCGTATCCATAATGAAAAAGCAGTAACACCATTATTTGAGATAAAAACTGAAGAGGACACTCCTGTTGTAAAAGGTGAAAAAGTGTTGAGTTAGTAACCCCACCTTAAGTTGAAAATATGAAATGGCACCCATTAAATTTAATGGGTGCCATTTTTGCTTATTTTTATTTGCCAGTGGTTAAAGATAGTAATAACTCCAAAGTAGGAATAACTGCCGCTTTAGAAAATAGGAATATACTCCTATCCAAAATCGAAAAATAGGAATGTCATTGTTTATATTAGTTATTGTTACTAAGTAACTAACAATGCATAATGAAACTTGCAATTAAAAAAAAGAAATTAAAGGAGTATATTATGACTCTCTTCCAAAACGGTATTAACAAAAGAAATGTAGAGGATTTTCGGGCAATGTCAGTTCACTTATGGTTAGTGAGTATCGCTTGTATAATAATCCCTTTTTTAATAGATTTTATCCTTCGTTCAGATACACCATTAGTTGTATATCTTCTGTTTTTAATTCCTATTATCGTTTTTGCTATTTATTTTAGCATACGAAAAATGTTACTATCGATATCAATTTTTAGTTTATTTCACAGCTTAATGGGTGTTGTTTATGAGGTTCAGCACGGAGGCGGAATAAACGATATTGATATTCGTTTATATAATCACATAGGATTTACAGTTGTTTCTTTTGCGATTGCACTCCTAGTAGGCGGATTACTAAAGGAAATGAAAGAAAGTGAATTGCGATATAGAAGTGTTGTCGAGAATGCACCCCAACTCATCGTCATTCATCAGTATCAAAAAATTGTTTATGCTAATCCAACTAGCCTAGAACTTTTCGGTATAAATAAAGTATCTGATATCATAGGAAAATCAATTACTGAGTTTATTGATCCATCAAACAGAGAAAAGCTCGTTCAGCGTATCCGTGAAGTATCGGAGGATCATAGAGGAAATGAGTTTATTGAATATAAAGTAAGTAGACCTGACGGTAAGCAGCTCTACTTAGAAATGCTAGGGAAAATTATTAATTTTAAAGGACAGCCTGCAATTTTGGTTGTGGGTAAAGATGTTACTTCGAAAAAAGAATATCAAGAAAAAATTGAGCATTTGGCATACCATGATCATTTAACGGGGTTGCCCAATCGTTTTCTTTTAAATAGGCAGTTAGAAGAGACATTAGCTAATTATAAAGGAACTAACAACAAACTATCTTTACTCTTTATAGATTTAGACCGATTTAAATTTATCAATGATACGATGGGACATAAATTAGGAGATAATTTGTTGATACAAGTAAGCGAAAGACTCGTTAAAAACGTTCGTGATGGTGATGTTGTTGCACGACAAGGTGGAGATGAATTTCTTGTTTTATTAAAGAATGGCGACTCTTCACATGCTCAGGAGGTTGCAGAACGTATTTTGAAATGCTTTACTATTCCATTTATTATTGACGGGGAGGAATTTTATTCTTCGCCAAGTATTGGAATTAGTACATATCCAAATGATGGGGAAGATGCAGATACTCTCATTAAGAATGCAGATAAAGCAATGTATTTAGCTAAAAAGCGTGGGCGTAATAACTTTGAGTTTTATTTGAAAGAAGATGAAAGTATTCTAGAAAGAAAGCTACTATTGGAACGTGAATTAAAAAAAGC
This sequence comes from Bacillus sp. Marseille-P3661, assembly GCF_900240995.1. Classification (NCBI taxonomy): domain Bacteria; kingdom Bacillati; phylum Bacillota; class Bacilli; order Caryophanales; family Bacillaceae; genus Bacillus; species Bacillus sp. Marseille-P3661. The sequence goes on along the minus strand of NZ_LT965953.1, from coordinate 1,871,074 downwards.
TATTTACAAAAAGCAGCTTATCCTGCACTATCAACCAAAAGTAGAGATGGTAACGGGAAAAATATATGGAGTTGAAGCATTACTTCGCTGGCAGCATCCAGAACTTGGCCTTATTTCTCCTGCAGAAATGATTCCAATTGCTGAAGAATCAGGTATGATTATCCCAATTGGAGAATGGGTTCTCCGCGAGTCATGTAAACAAATTAAAGCTTGGGAAGAAGCTGGATTTTTTATAAAAATAGCCGTAAATGTGTCAAGTTTACAGTTTGGAGAAAGTCGATTTGTAGAAACCGTTAAAGCAGTTCTATCTGAAAGTCAACTATCCCCGGAACGGCTTTGCTTAGAAATAACGGAGAGCATTATGCAAGACATAAAGCAATCATCAGTTATTATCCTAGAATTAAAAGAGTTAGGCGTTGAAATTGCTGTTGATGATTTTGGAACTGGCTATTCCTCATTGAGTGTATTAAATAGCTTGTCAATAGATACAGTTAAGATTGATAAATCGTTTGTTAAAGATATCAGCTCCAATTCAAATACAGCTTCTTTGGTAAAGACCATCATTGAAATGGGTGAAAATTTAAAGTTTGGCTTAGTTGCAGAAGGAATTGAGGATAAACGACAGGCTGAATTTTTAATCCAGCATGGTTGTATATTTGGTCAAGGATTTTTCTTTAGTCCACCACTTCCAGTAGCTGAGATTGAAAATTTATTAATAGAACAAAATTTGTCATAATGTAATAGTTAGTGTTTGGCAAGGGTATGATACTGCATTAGAAAAGCATATTGTTCCTTATTGTAACATCTTTAATAAATACTATTATCAGGAGCAGATATAAACGGAGATTGGCAGATATATTCAAAAAGTGGCAGATATATTCAAAAAGTGGCATATAAATTATGACAATGGGAGTAGCCAATTACGTCATAAGCAGCGAATAGATTTCATAAACATTTAAGAGCCTTTCGTCCAATTTAAGTTTCAATTGGCTGAAAGGCTCTTTAGAATGTATAGTAATTGATAAAATGTATGTAGGTACGATTACCTCATTTTCATCGATGTTGGTCTATAAGAATTAAATTGCCATCTGGATCCTCAAGTGTAAAATGTGCAGGTCCTTCACTTGTTTCATCTGCTTCAGTCAGCAATTTCATTCCTTTTCCTTTAAGTTGCTTTTGAATTTCTCGGACATCGATATATGAATCGAGATTTTCAGCATTTTCATCCCATCCTGGATTAAAGGTTAGAATGTTCTTTTCAAACATTCCTTGGAATAATCCAATTATGCAATTTTCATTCTTCATAATAAGCCAATTTTGAGTTATCTCACCGCCAAAAACCTGAAAGCCAAGATCTTCGTAAAACGCTTTTGATGAATGAATGTTTTTTACGTTTAAACTTACTGAAAATGCTCCTAAATTCATAGTTTGATCCCCTTTTTAATTTTTTCAATATATACTCTTTTTAAGTATAAAGGAGGGCTTTGAAATCTACAACATTTTCCAGATCGTGTAGGATTTACTTAATGATATTATTTTCCAAAACTTTAAGTTATGGATTTCTACATAAATTCGAAGAACATGGGTTATCATTTGCAATAATTGCACAAACTTTGGTAACATTAATTTTTACTTAAACGTATATAGTAAATGAGTTTGAGGATGGATACTGGGATACTGTTTTTTTGTTAAAATTAAAATAAACACGCTGCTTGTTATCAAGATTGATCTTGCATCTTTAATACTAGGCGTAGAAGATGCTAGAAATACTACGCAAATAGTACGGCTAACTAATTAAATAATGGAGGGAACTAGATGGAGTTCATTACTAATCTACTACTTGACTATGGCTTGGCTCCTAATGTAGTCAGATATCTTTCTAGTGTGATCATGCTACTTTTTATAGCATTTATCTGTATAGTCGCAAATTTTATTACAAAAAAAGTTGTGATTAGAATTATTACTCATTACGTCAACAATAATAAATTTCAATGGGATAATATGCTTTTGGAAAGGAAGGTTTTTCATAAGCTATCTCATTTTGTACCTGCTATTATAATTTTTTACTTTGCACCAACCTTTCCAATCTATCAATCTATAATTGAGAAGGGTGCTATTACTTATAGTATTATCGTAGCATTAATGGTTATCCATAGTTTATTGAATGCGATTAATGATATTTATCAAACTTTTGAAATATCCAAGATTAAGCCGATAAAGGGATATATTCAGGTAGTTAACATTATTGTGTTAACTTTAGGGGTCATCTTAATTATTTCGAACCTGATGGGGGAGAGTCCTCTAATTTTGTTCAGTGGTATAGGTGCACTCTCGGCAGTTCTAATGTTAGTATTTAAAGATTCATTATTAGGACTTGTAGCGGGCATTCAGTTGGCAGCCAATGATATGGTTCGCGTTGGGGACTGGATTGAAATGCCGAAGTATGAAGCTGACGGGGATATCATTGATATTTCTTTAAATACAGTAAAGGTTCAAAACTGGGATAAAACGATTACGATGATACCAAGCTATGCTCTTATATCGGATTCTTTTAAAAACTGGAGAGGTATGCAAAGTTCAGGTGGGCGACGTATCAAGCGATCTTTATATATAGATACAAGCAGCATCACGTTTTGCACGGAGGAAATGCTTGAGAAGTTTAAGAATATCCACCATTTATCCGACTACATTATTAGCAAGGAACAAGAAATTGTAGAGTACAATGCTAAGTTTGAATTGGCTAAGAACAATCGAGTGAATGGGCGGGCGCTTACGAATATCGGTGTATTTAGGATTTATATCAGCAACTATCTCAAAAATCATCCTGGAATTAATCAAAAGATGACCTTAATGGTTAGACAGTTGGCCCCTAGTGAGAACGGGCTGCCACTAGAAATATACGCTTTTACAAATGATGTAAGGTGGGACGTGTACGAATCGGTCCAATCGGATATTTTTGATCATCTATTTGCAGTTGCACCAGAGTTTGGAATTCAAGTATTTCAGAACCCATCGGGAAATAATTTGAAAAACTTGATAGATGAGTCAAAGAATATGGTGAGGGTAAGAGAAATAGATCAGTAAATAATAATATATGTGGAGTACCATCGTAATAAAGTACAATGGATGGTAAAAAAGAAGAAACAGAGTAGATTAAGTTATGAAAAAGGGGCTTGGAAGAGGATTCCAAGCTCCTTTGCTTTTAATTACAGCCTGATTCTGACTCAAAATTGAGCTTTTCCCGGTTTTCTGTCTGAATTACATCCTGATTCTGACTCAAAATTGAACTTTACCCGGTTTCCTGTCTGAATTACATCTTGATTCTGACTCAAAATCGAGCTTTACCCGGTTTCCTGTCAGAATCACATCCTGATTCTGACTCAAAATCGAGCTTTACCCGGTTTCCTGTCTGAATCACATCCTGATTCTGACTCAAAATCGAGCTTTACCCGGTTTCCTGTCTGAATTACATCTTGATTCTGACTCAAAATCGAGCTTTACCCGGTTTCCTGTCAGAATCACATCCTGATTCTGACTCAAAATCGAGCTTTACCCGGTTTCCTGTCTGAATCACATCACGATTCTAACTCAATACCGAACTTTTCACGGTTTCCTGTCTGAATTACAACCGGTTTCTGACTACATAACCAGCTTTACTGAAATTCCTGTCTGAATCGAGACGGGTTTTTTGGATTTCATTATGTGCGCCAGGCCTCTACGGATAAAAGTAAAGTAAGGGCGACGAGCTACCTGCTGTAAAATTGCATTCTACATAAATGAAATTAATAAAATCACGATGAGTGGTATTAAAATAATCAAATAACCGATCGAGTTAGCAAAGTTGAGGGTCCAACCAATTCCAAAGCGTTTTTCTACAAGTATGGATGGATCATTTTTATTAAAATAAATCAAACCGCCAATCCAGTTGTCATCTTCATCGTAATCGGTTATATTCTCTTTGGCTTCATCAATATTTAGTTTATCGGAACGTCCTACTTTTACGGAGAAGGCAATGGTTGCGGATAATACAACAACAAGGAAAAAGAGAGGTGTTGCCGCAACCATCGTTCCTGCGAATAAATCAGGGTGAATCGTTCTTAACTGAAAAATACTAAACATAGCTGTTACCAGAATGCTAATGATAAACATCAACCAGCTTGAATATTTCCTTAATGTAAGTTGACGAATACGAGATGCATTGGTACTAGTTGCACTTAATTTGATCCCAGATTTTTTCTTTCCAACGTGGAGCGCTAAAAACATAATCTGTATGGCAAGAAGCGTTAATGGCATTTGGACTGCAGATAATGGTGTCTTTTTAGTAAAAGCATCTGCTTCGCCGTTAATGCCCCAGTGGGTTGGAATTTGGTTCGGTAAAAGATCATAATTAAGAATGGTATAACCAACTACGCCGACTGAAATAAGGATGGGTACAAAATATACATACCAAGGTAGCATTTCATCCTGTGCACGGACAGATAAATCAGTGATTTTCATTTGTTTTAAATTTTCTACCCACTTGTTATCCTTTTTTAATTGCTGTGTTTTTCCGTGAAAATAAAAATATAGCGAAAGACTAAATAGGATAATACCAAATTGGATAAAAATCCCTACTAGCACTGTTTGTTCTTCCGTAGGATTATTTATAAGAGCCCAAATTAAATAACAGGTTAAAACCAAAGCGGAGAGCAGGGAAACCATAAGTGCATACCTTTTTTTATAGGTTGTTAGCTTTTGGTTATTTAAGTGTTGTTCTGGGATGGTAACCCCGAATATGACGCTACGTTTAACTAAATAGGGGACCGCTGTTTGAATACCAACTACTATAATTGCTATCATCAGAAAAATGGCTAATGTCATCTATATGCTCCTTCCTATGAACGTACTTGCAAGTCTCTAATAATAGAAATAACGAGTTCCTGAATTTGCTCTTTAGACATTCCAACGACAAGTGATTCTGCTATAAGTGGTTTATAACCTTTTTTTAGCCTTTCCAAAGAGTATTCATTGAAATCTTGTGGTGAAGAGATGATAGCTCCTGATTTTGGAACAATTCGGATGATTCCCTTTTTTTCTAATTGGTGATAACTTTTATTGATCGTATGCATATTGACACCCAGGTCTGCTGCAAATGCCCTAACAGAAGGTAGGAATTCTCCTGGTTGAATCAAACCTCTCGCGATTCCTTCTATAATTTGATTGGTTAATTGTACATAAATGGGAATATCAGAATCATGTTCAACTTTTATAATCATTGCAATCCCTCCTGCTGTTCTATTATTATTATAACAATTCTGTTCTATTTTTAATAGAACAAAAAGTTGGAAATAGGTTGGATGGGTGCGAAAAGGGGAGAAGTTATATAAAATCAGGTTGTAGGGACTAATACTTTTATTAATTGGATTTTAGAACGTGTGTGTTAGGGGTTTCTATATCCAGTTTTTTAGAAGGAGGATATCAGGTTGAGTATTCGTTTTGAAGTGAAAAGAATCATACGTGAATCAAAGGGGAAAGTGTACAAGGGTTTGCTTGATCTTGATGCAGCAAAGAACTGGATGCAAGGTTTAGTAAGAATAAAGCGATTGGATGAGGGGCCTTTGCAGGTGGGAAGTGAGTGGAAGGAAACAAGAAAGATGTTTGGAAAAGAAGCGACTGAGCATTTTGAAGTGGTCCAACTAGATGAACCTGATAAAATTGTTCTTCGCTGTGATGGAACGAAAGGTACTACGGGTAAAGGAGAATTTGTGTTTACGTACATCCTAGTTTCATTTGATAATCAAACAGAAGTTACTTTATTTGGAGAGATTAATGGACTAACTGGTTTATCTAAATTTTTCGGGAAAATGATGGCTGGATCTTTTAAAAAAGCCTGTGCGAAGGATTTGGATGCGTTAAAAGATTTTCTTGAGAGATGAGTGAATATGGGGGAGTGGCCATGAAATTTTACGAAGGACTTTGAAAAGATACTTAGAATGGTAATAGTTGTACCAGAATCCCCGATGGAGTGCGATACATATCGGGGCTCTGGTACTATTATTTAATGCTCATTTATTATATTAGAACATACCATTTTCATTTGGGGAATCCTCAGGTATAGGTTGACCTATATCCCACATTTCAACGATTAGGTTATCTTTGAAACGAAAGATATGTACTACAGCTCCTCCAAGATCATCTGGATTCTGTTTCACATGAGAGTGTACTGCTACGGTATTTCCTTCTTGAATAGCATGTTTAACTTCTAGTATCTTGTGTGGGTTTTGGACTGAATTCTCTTCCATTGCGAGCATGAGTGAATCTGCATTGCCACGGAAATAGGGATTATGGTGACAAAAGTCTGGTCCAATGTAACGCTGGTATGCCGCACGTACTTCACCTGATGCTACGAGCTGTAGAAAAGACACTGCTTTCTCTTTTAGTGAGTTGGCCGGTGTCAAGTGTTGATGGGTGCTCATTACAAATCATCCTTTCTATAACCATCTTTTAGAATAAATAGAAGTTTAAGGTATGCATCAATCCATGTCAATTTTTGGACATAATAGAAATGTATTTATATAAAATAATGAGATTATCTTTCGTTATAGCCCCGTTCTCCATATGGTTGTAGTTGCTCTAACCATTTTTCTTCAAGATCTGCTAACGCCTCTTTCTCATTAAAATATGGGTCATCGTTTTGTTTCAATTTTTCAAGTATGTCAAAGGTGAATGCATCTTTCCCGTATTGTGTCCACTCAGTTTGAAGCTGTTTGTTGGTAGTATAACCATTGGTTTCAAGCATGAATTTAGTTCCGTTTAGGGTTTTAAAGTTACGTGTACTACCGATTAAGATTTTGTTGTTTAGTTTATTTTTGATTTGATAAACACCTGCTTCAACCGTTGTTTCTTTATATTGCTGTTTTAATTCCCTTTTGCGGTCCATTGTATATCTCCTTTTTAAATTTACTTTTTTAGCCAATATTTGCTGCCATCTGGTTTACGATCTAAAAAACCATATTCAATTAGATATCTCCTGATTAAAACGTAATCTACATAATAACCTTTTAATGTTTGATTCAGCTCTTGTTCATCGTATATGTGATCTATTTTTAATTGTTTAGAAATTTCCCGAAGGACGACTAGCCTTTGTTTTTCCTTTGGTGGAAATTTGGTTAATGCTCCTTTTGCAAAATATTGCTTTACTATTTTTATTTGTTCCTCCTGAGTGATGTTATATCTGTCATCAACCATTGTGGCTGTCTTATGCACAGGTAAAAAGGCTGGTGCGTATTGATCTTTTTCTTTAAGTAATTCCATCATCGCTAAAAAAGTTTTGGCTTGTCGTTCCTTTTCTTTTAATGCAAAACGATGATGACGAATAGTAGATGTACTTCCGATATCAAGTTCTTTTTGAATGTCTTTGTCATTCTTGCTTTGATAAAAAAGGTGTAGTAGGCTTTTTTGATGATCCGTAAGACCGGTAAGTTTTTTATCCATTCCAAGTAAATATTCAAAAACAGACTCGTGGCTAGTTTCAATATGAATCCGGATAAATCTTTCTGCTTCGTAAAATCTATCTTCATAAGGATAAATAATTCCTTTTTCAATCTTTTCTACACAAAGAAGGCAAGTAAAAGAATCACTTTCTTCAATATAACCCCGTTTTAATTCTTCTAAAGAGGCATCCCAAAACAAATTTGACAGTTCCACTTGTTTACCACTCCTAAAAGTTAATATATAAACGAAAATGAAATTCGTTTGATTATATACTAACATATTAGTGTATTGTTTGTTTTGTGTCAACAGGAGAAACAAACGTGCTTAATTTTTGTTAGATCATTTATAAACAAAATGTGTTTTCGTTTATTAGTTTTTGCGTTTGCGACATTAGCGAGCTAAAATGGAATGGCATAATGAAGTTAGGTAATATGTGTTAACATTGAGTTTGTGGCTTGGTATACGCTTTGAATTAGGTATGAATTATGATGTTCGATATGCTTATGAAAATAGCCCTTATCTACAAGCTGTCTATAAAAAGGCCTATAGTTTATTTACATCTCTACATTCAGCAGACGATGATCTTTATGTAGTAGTTGAAATGTAAACGATACTGCATATGGTTCAATTTTCAAACATAAATTGAACATTTTTTCTAAGTATATAAAAAAGAAACCTGTACTGTATAAATTAAAACAACATTCGATTCCATATATATTTCCAGAAGATAATGAAGATGGAACATATAAAACACATAGATTGTTCCTGCTATGTAAGACTTCTGATATCAATTACATTTCTATAATAAAAGCTATTTGCAATCAAGATTTGGGAATTAGGCCTAGTATATATCATAATATTTATTTATTAATATAAATAAAAGGACGATTTTTCATATTTACGATGATAGAGGTTGTGATTTAATTGCAGCATCACCTGATTCCATTCGATATATATTTGAAAAATACAATGCTTTGATCATATAGTTCGATCGTAATATTCAAAAATAAACTGTTTGCCTGGAACGTGTCAAAAGTAGAAGATTATTAATTGTTTTTATTTGTCCTATTTGATATAATCATTTTAATTATAAGAGAAATGGAGGTTTTCCTTTTGACAGCATCAATGAGATTAAGATTCCCACTTTCATTCGTTAAGTAAATACGATTGAAGGCTCTGCCTGTGTTCAGAGCAACGGGATACGTCTGTCTATTTTTAAGGAAACCAACATTTAACGGTTATATGAAAAGAGGGGATGATATTTCCCCTCTTTTTTTGTTGTCTTTAAAAATAAGTGTGAACGATGTTTATGAACGTAGGTTAAACAAATTAAATAAAAATTTTATAGAAATGAGTTGTTAGTAAATGAATACAGTTGATAACAATTACAAGGAGAATTGGCTGAGAAATATTATTCTCTTTTTAAGTAGTCAAACCATATCGCTATTTGGATCGTCTCTAGTCCAATACGCCATTATGTGGTATATCACTTTAACTACAGAATCGGGTTTAATGATGACGTTGTACATTATTTGCGGTTTTATCCCAACCTTCATTTTGTCCCCCGTCGCAGGGGTTTGGGCAGATCGCTATAACCGAAAAATGCTGATTATTTTAGCGGACGGACTCATTGCGATTGCAACACTGATTCTTGCCATTCTGTTTTTAATGGGATTTGATGCAATTTGGCTACTATTCTTGATGGCAGCGATTCGTGCGTTTGGGACAGGAATCCAAATGCCGGCTGTAGGTGCGATTTTACCACAAATTGTTCCGAAGGATAAGCTGACAAAGGTAAATGGAGCTAATGGAAGTATTCAAGCTGTAATAATGTTCGTATCGCCGATGGTCAGTGCAGCTTTATTGGCTACTACTTCGATTGACATCATCTTTTTCATCGATGTAATTACGGCAGTTATTGCGATCGTAACATTGCTTGCTTTTTTAAAGGTCTCTGTACATGAGAAGGCGGCTGAAAAACAAACTTCTAGTTATTTTAGTGACTTTGTAGAAGGCTTAAAATATGTAAATAACCATGATTTTTTAAAGAAATTCTTCTTATTTTTTGCTTTCTTCTTTGTGTTAATGGCTCCTGCAGCGTTTTTGACACCATTGCAAGTTACTCGTAGCTTCGGTGGTGACGTGTGGAGACTTACTGCAATCGAGATCGCCTTTTCTATTGGCATGATGGTAGGTGGCGGCGTGATTGCTGCTTGGGGAGGATTTCAGAACAAGATTAAAACGATGACATTTGCAAGTCTTATTATGGGCGTCTGCACACTTGCGCTTGGTGTCGTGCCGATCTTTTGGATTTATTTGGTGTTCATGGCATTATTTGGGGTTGCTATGACCATTTTTAATACACCAACTACCGTTTTATTACAGGAGAAAATTGAGGAAGATTATTTAGGAAGAGTGTTTGGAGTTATGGGGATGATTTCTACCTCGATGATGCCAATTGGAATGCTGATATTTGGACCAATCGCAGACATTATTAGAATCGAATGGCTCCTAATAGGAACAGGAGTTTTGATTTTTATTCTTGCTATTTTCTTGGGACGAAACAATGTATTAGTTGAAGCGGGAAAGCCTGTTTTGAATGAAGAACCGACTAATTAGGTGAGAATATAGAAATAAGTTATCTAAAACTTTGAATATAGCCGATTGGCTTTTTTATAAAAATCAATCGGCTTTTTCATCGCAAAATAGGAGAGTATGACTGTTAACACCTTATTGTTCAGGAACTCCATTTGTGTTGTTGGTGCGTACGTTTTCAAATTCGTTTGCTCTAGCTTTTTTTACTTTATCCTCTAAAAGTTTCTTTTGATCAACTATATTAGATGTCTTTTCATTATGTTTCATATACAATCTCCTTTCGATATTATAGTTGTGAATACTAATATAGTTTGCTTAAGATTTTAAAAAAAATTCCTAATCTGCAATGGGACATGGGGACGATTCTTGTGCGTTGCAAACCAAAATTGTATACGTGAGAACCGTCCCCGCGTTTTCCCCGTGTTTTCTTGTTTATTTACCAATCTATTTATAGTAATATTTTACCTATATATTAAAAACATTGTATTAAGGTAAATGTTCAACTTTAAGTATCGTTTTGCTGTGTTAGAAAAAAGACTACTCATATCATACTTAAGGACGAAGTTTCATCTAAGAAAATACAGAAGGAGGGATATATATTGAGCAAACATACTAATGACCAGCGATTTAAAATAGCAAATAGGGAAGCACTAATCGGAATTGGACTCGTACTATTTAATTTTGTATGGTGGTTTGCATTTGCTTATGGATTGGGAAGTAAAGAACCTTCCAGCTATACATATGTTTTTGGATTCCCAGCATGGTTTTTCTACAGCTGTGTAATGGGTGTAGTTGTCATGTCAATATTGGTATTTATTATTGTAAAAGTATTTTTTGTGGATGTTCCATTTAGTGACGAGGAGTTAAAAGAATGAATTGGGAAGCAGCAAGTACGTTATTTGGTTCAGTGGCCCTTATTTTTATTATTGGATTAATAGCAAGTCGAAACGATAAAACAAATCAATCTTTTGTGCAGGATTACTATTTAGGTGGTCGGAGTTTAGGCGGTTTTGTACTTGCAATGACAATGACTGCGACATATGGCAGTGCAAGTAGCTTCATTGGCGGCCCTGGTGTTGCCTATAATGAGGGATTAGGTTGGGTGTTGTTGTCGGTGACTCAGGTAGCAACAGGATATTTTACTTTAATGATTCTAGGGAAAAAATTTGCGATTGTAACCCGAAAGTATCAGGCAATTACATTGGTTGACTTTTTGAAAGAGCGATACCAATCGAAGTGGGTCGTATTACTATCTTCTTGTAGTATAGTTGTTTTTTTATTTTCCGCAATGGCAGCTCAATGGATTGGTGGGGGCCGTCTGATTGAATCATTGACAGGCTTATCGTATCAATCAGCTTTGTTTATTTTCGTAGTAACTGTTTTAATTTATGTAACGTTTGGTGGATTTCGTGCTGTAACATTAACTGATGCAGTTCAAGGAAGTATCATGTTTATGGGCACAGTGATTCTGCTCATTGGTGTTATTATCGCAGGTGGAGGAATATCAACAATCATAGCTGACCTTCAAGCTGAGAATCCCAATTTAATTACGCCTTTTGGAGCAAAAGGAACATTAACACCTGCTTATGTCTCTTCTTATTGGGTATTAGTGGGTGTCGGTGTTGTGGCATTACCACAAATAGCTGTTCGTGCAATGTCTTATAAAAACACACAGTCCTTTCACCGAGCCTTAATCATTGGCACGATTGTCGTGGGTGTTATTATGCTAAACATGCATGTAATTGGTGTATTCGCTCGTCCAATTTTACCAGGAATTGAAGTGGGCGATCGCGTAATGCCGCTTATTGCACTGGAAGTGTTACCTCCATGGTTAGCTGGAATTGTGCTTGCTGCACCGTTAGCAGCCATTATGTCAACGGTGGACTCATTACTTTTATTAGTGAGTTCAACGATTGTGAAAGATGTATATATTAATTACATAAACCCTAATGTTTCTCGTAAAAAAGTACAGCAAATTAGTATGGGAATTACAGCTTTACTGGGAGTCATCGTCTTTTTGATGGCGGTTAATCCTCCTGATTTAATAATCTGGCTTAACTTATTTGCGATTGGTGGATTGGAAGCAGCGTTTTTATGGCCGATTGTGATGGGTCTTTATTGGAAAAATGGAAATAAATATGGAGCCCTTGCTTCAATGGTAGTTGGAATAATCTCCTACGTCTTATTCCAATCCTATTATCCACAACCATTCGGAATGCATGCAGTTGTTTCATCGATTGGACTTGCATTCGTGGCTTATGTTAGTTTTAGTTTAGGTACAGTGAAGAGAATTAATTAGCTCTAGCAAGTTAGACGGATTGGTTTGGTAATCTATTTTTGCTCTTTGAGATTGTTCGGACATACGGTGCGCTACTAGGGTTAAAACGGCTTTTTTAGTGTTTTTGTGGACACATGCAAAAAGCCAGTATTTAGTGAATTTGCTTAAATACCGTACAATATGTCTTCGAAACATTATAGCTATTGCTAAATTAGCACTTAAGTTAGCAAGTGAAAAACGTTCAGAATTTTAAACTGAGCGTTTTTTTTTGTGTTACAAAAGATGTAATACTTGTGATTTATATTCCGCCCCCCTCAAAATGGGGATTGTTCCCATTTTAAAGGGGGGTATACTATTATGAAAATTTTGGATAACATGTTGTATCAAGGAGGGGATTCCTGGTTCTATATATATGAAAGAGACGCATTCGTGTAATTATCTAAAAATTCATAATAATCTCAATTTTAACAGGATGAGTCACTAAACTAAAAAGGGGAAACGTTTCCAAATTACCAATTAGTTATTCCATAGTTAAAAGTGAAAAGGTGCTAAAACAGGTTAAAGAATTTCAATACTCACAAAATGTTTGAAGTTGTAATTATTTTACAAAACTATGAAAACGCATACAATCCAAGGGGACTAAATGATTTGAAATACACTTTTTACAGTATGGAAGACTCGAGAGAACTTAAAAATGCATTCAAATATGGACTGGAGTGATAAAAATTCGATCTACAATTATTGATACAAGGTATGGGAAAGTACTAGGGGTCAAGAAAGAGAATGTATATGTATGGAAAGGCATACCCTTTGCCAAGCCACCAATCGGTAAGCATCGGTTTCAAAAACCTGAACCGCCAGAGGAATGGGTAGGAATTCGGGATGCTACAAAGTTTGGACCTTCTGCGATGCAAGTGGCCGATCCATCCATTCAAGGTGAAATAAGTGAAGACTGTCTGTACTTAAATGTGTGGTCAAGTGGGATCGCTCAGAAGAAAAAACCGGTTATGGTCTGGATACATGGAGGAGGTTTTGCCAAAGGTTCAGGGTCTAAAGCCTTATATAATGCTGAGTCATTTGTGGAAAATGGTGACGTAGTAGTTGTTACTATCAATTACCGTTTGGGGCCTTTTGGATTTCTCCATTTGGCCGATATTGGTGGTGAGGAATACGCTGGTTCAGGCAATTATGGTTTACTTGATCAAGTGGAAGCATTGAAATGGGTGAAGGAAAACATAGCAGCCTTCGGTGGTGATCCAGACAATATAACAATCTTCGGACAATCAGCAGGTGGTAGAAGTGTTGGTCTATTGTTAACTATGCCTATAGCAGAAGGGCTTTTTCATCGCGCGATCATACAGAGCGGTGCTCTTACAACATTTTCTGATTCAGGTACCGCTACAAAAATCACTGAAAAGGTACTCCAATATTTAGACGTAAAAGAGAAAGAACTATACAAATTAAAGGAATTCAAAGCTGAACATTTCCTACAAGCAGTTAAAGATTTAAAGCTAGGGATCTCACTCGCTCCTATTGTAGATGGGGGAGTTATTCCAGAGCATCCGATAGATCGCTTAGAAAAGGGGATTTCGAGGTCCGTACCCGTAATAATTGGAACAACGCTTGATGAAGCTAGACTTAATCTGCTTCTTGATCCAATTTGGAAAGGTTTAGACGATAAGGGAGTTATAGAGCATGTAAAATTTATGGCGGGTCCTTATTGGTCACTAGTTTCAGATTACTATCTTCATGAGAGGGAATCAAGAGAAACAATAATAGATAAATTGATGCCACTGATGACATATAACGCTTTTACATATGCAGCTCTTCAATTTGCAGAGGTTAGGGCAAAACAAAATGCACCAACATGGTTGTATCGATTTGATTGGCCATCACCTCAGTTTAACGGGATTTTCCGTGCAGGACATGGGGTTGAAGTTCCTTTTGTTTGGAATAATTTAAGTGAAGAGTCAGCTATACAGAAAACAGGGAATTCAAATGAACGAAACCAAATTGCTACTAAAATGCAAAACGCATGGATCGCTTTTGCTTATCATGGTCAACCTAATCATCCAGAACTTCCGAAATGGTCAACCTATGATCTTGGTGACAGGTCAACGATGATATTTGACCAAGTGACAAGACAAGTAGGTGACCCTGATGCAGAAGAACGATTAGTTTGGGAACAAGCAACAGAAAAATTAAATATTAAACACCGACCTACACTAATGGTTTCAGGCCAAAATCCTTAAATAAGAGTTAAAATTAGTAGTTTGTATGTTTAAATGCATGAAAATACAAATTTCATTAAAAGGGTGGTTAGAGATGAGGACAAAAATCAATAAAACATACGTTGTTGCATTGAGAGTATTTATACTGTTACTTCTGGCTATTACACTAGTAGGCTGTACATCCAAAACAAGTGAAACTCCAACAAATGAGAGTGAGACTACATCGACGAATGCAGAAAGTGAAACCACTGAAACCTCTGAGAATGACAAATACGGTGGTACGTTAAAAATTGTATCTGGCGATAATTTGATGAACCTTGGATTACCTCCTCTTATTCGATCAAGAGGTGACAGTATCGTATCACTAACAGTGTATGAAACTCTTGCTCGTTATAATGAAGCTGGAGAAATTATTCCCTGGTTAGCCAAAGGCTGGGAAGCTGATCCCGAAGCTAAAACCATTTCAGTTGAGTTAAATCAAGGAATTAAGTTTCATGATGGAACGGACTTTAATGCGGAAGCTGTAAAATGGAATATCGAGCACTATCGAGATAAAGGACGAGTTGAGGCATCGGCTGTTGAATCCATTGATGTGTTAGATGAATATAATTTGAAACTAAATTTATCCAATTGGGATAATAGCATCTTTGAAGCGTTATTTGGTTTCGAACAAATGGCCTCACCTACAGCTTATCAAGAAAAAGGTGAAGAATGGCTACAAGAAAATCCAGTAGGTACAGGTCCATTTGTCTTTAAAGAATGGATTAAAGATCAAAAAGTAACGTTTGTTAAAAATGAAAACTATTGGGTAGAAGGTCTACCTTACTTGGATGCTGTCGAATTCAACACCATTAAGGAACCAGCAACTGCTGAAGCTGCAATGATGGCTGGGGACTATGATCTTTATTTATATACATCCCCACATAGTGCGCGTAATTTAGAAAGTAGCTTTGAAATTGAGACTTTGGAAAATGCGAATGGCGCAATTGGATATAGTTTAGCACCAGATAGCGAGAATCCTGACTCCCCATTAACGGATGTAAATGTAAGAAAAGCAATTGGCTATGCCATTGATAAACAAGCCATTGTAGATACAATATTTTACGGATATGCAGAGGCTGTGAACCAATGGGCTGTCCCTAAATCTCTCGTGTTCAGTCAAGATGTTGAGGGCACACCATATGACCCAGAAAAGGCTAAAGAGCTGCTTAAGACTGCAGGCTATAGTAACGGATTAGACCTCACACTAACATTTAGTAATAATAATCCTGATATGATACAGATGTATACAGCAGTCCAGGCTTATCTGAAAGAAGTAGGAATTAATCTGGAATTAAATGGTGTACAAAGCTCGCATTGGGCGGAAAAGACAGGTAGTGAAGGAACGTGGGAAGATTTAATTCATACGACTTTTAGAATTAGTAATAATGTAATTTTTGATTTTAATAGAAGTATGGCATCAGACAGCTCACATTATCGTATGACAAAACTTAACGAAGACGCAGAGACTTTATTAAAGTCAGCGGAAACAATGACAACATCTGAAGATTTAATTGATTTATCTCAACAGTTACAAGAGTTAATCTTTGGCGAATATCAAACTAGTATTCCTTTAGTAGTTATGAGTACCTTACTTGCTCAGAATGGAAAAGTCCAAGATCATGGGTTCCTGCAAACACAGATGACACACTGGAATCCGGAAACAGCTTGGTTAAAAAAATAGGTTAAACGATGATGTTTTAGGATGAATAGCCCTATTTAAAAGTTTAAAGGGCTGTTCATCTTACATCAATTAAAAGAAAGCTAATAACGATAGGAGAGGGCGTATGGTCAATCAGATTGTTGAGATTACAAGTGGGAAAATTAGGGGTGAAGTCACGGATGGAATCTACTCATTTAAAGGAATTCCCTATGGTGAGGGAACGGATGGTTCAAGAAGGTTTTTACCTCCATCAAAAATGAATCCATGGACAGGTATATACAATGCGACGGAATATGGCCCTCGTTGTTTTCAGACTAAAGGTAATATAAACCCAGACAATGAATTGACAAAAGCCCAATCAAGTATTCGAATTCGTGAAGAAGCAAGTGAGAACTGTTTGTTTCTAAATGTCTGGACATCAGGGCTTAATGATGGAGGTCGACGGCCTGTTTTATTCTGGTGTCATGGTGGTGGTTTTTTTCAAGGATCAGGGGCAGGTCCGCGAACGGATGGGACGTCACTGGCTAAAAATGGGGAAGTCGTGGTGATTACGGTTAACCATCGACTAGGGCCATTAGGGTATTTATTTCTTGGAGATTTAATAGGGGGACAATATGATCGATCTGGCAATGTAGGAATGCTTGATTTAGTTTTAGCATTGGAATGGGTTCAGGAGAACGTTGAGGTCTTTGGTGGTGATCCTAATAATGTAACGATCTTTGGTTGTTCAGGGGGAGGATCGAAGGTTAGTACACTTATGGCCATGCCAGCGGCAAAAGGATTATTTCATCGTGCAATTATCCAAAGTGCCTACGGCTTGAAGATGTCAACTCGTGAAGATGCCACAGAAATTGCTGAAAAGGTACTTAATCACTTAGGAGTCAGTGAAAAGGAGATTGACCGATTGCATACAGTTCCGGTAGAAAGTTTATGGGAAGCTTATCATGTCGCTACAGCTTGGACGCCAGAAAGGTTCGCTGAAAAGGGAAGGCATATAGCGATCAGCCCAGTTGTTGATGGTTATGATTTACCGCAACATCCTTTTGATCCAGTTGGGTCACCTCTATCAGCAGATGTTCCTTTAATGATTGGTACCACTAAAGATGAAGCAACCTTATTTCTCTTCTCTGATCCTGATTTAGGATCCATTGATGAGGTCGGATTACGCAAATGGGCTTCATTATATTTTGGAGAGGGGGGAGAGCACGTTATTGCAGCTTATCGTAACGAACTCCCACATCTTTCAGCTAACGATCTGTTAATTTCGATCATAAGCGATCGGGTGACAATTAGAGATAGTATTACTTTGGCCGAAAGAAAATTGGCACAGCAGGCCGCAGCTGTTTATATGTACCAGTTTACGTGGGAATCACCGATATTGGGAGGGAAAATGAAATCTATGCATGGACTTGAAGTACCATTTGTGTTCAATAACGTCCATAGAATGCCTTTCGAATTAGTCGGTGAAGATCCTGATAAGTATACATTAGCATCTAACATGAGTCAGGCATGGATTTCTTTTGCTAGAAACGGTAATCCAGGTCACGCTGGTCTGCCTACATGGTCCAGTTATTCAACAATTGATCGCTCAACCATGATATTTGGAAAAGAATGTCATGTAGTAAAGGATCCTGGTCGTGTTGGAAGGCTTACGCTAAATTAATGGGTGTAATATTTTAATGTAGGTATCGATGTCGGGATGGAAAAAATTCAGTTAAAGCACATTGAAAAGGACCGGTATCTTACTTTTAAATTTGGTATCTATAAATATTTAAATATACTACATTTTAAGAGGAGCGAATTTTTGCACTACTTATTTTCAGAATATTTATTATTTATTTTATGTTATGTAAATAGGCTCAAGCAAAGATGAAGGCTTTCCTTTGGTGCATCTTCATTAATCATTGCTAGGGAAAGCACTTGAGTTCTAGAACAGTTATTGATTGGAAACTTCTATTAATATCAAGAGTCTACCATTATTAGAGATGCTTAAAGCAATATTGACTCTACTCTTTAGATTTATATGAAATGTATTTAAATATTTATAAAGTAATATGCACAAAGAGTTATATATTACAAGGTTTCTAGGAAATAGTTTCTGATTGAGATGAGTAAAAAAAGGAGAATACGTATATGTCCCAATATATTGTCCAAAGGTTTATTCAGTTACTGATCGTTTTGTTTATTTTAAGTCTATTTTGTTTCTTTCTTTTACACTCATTACCAGGTAATCCTGTGCTAACTATTCTAGGAGATGAAGCAACAGCGGAAGAGATTGCACAGTTAACTGAGGAGTTAGGGTTAAATCGTCCGTTGCATGAACAATACTTTTCCTGGTTAGGTGGAGTGGTACAAGGTGATCTTGGGAGATCTATTATTTATCGAGAAGATGTTGCAGATATGATTCTTAAACGATTGCCGCCGACGATTCATATAGGGATACTTGCCTTTGTGATTAGTATAACCGTAGGTGTTCCAATGGGCGTCATTGCAGCGATGAAACGCGGAGGATGGATTGATGGCTTTATCACTACGGCTGCAAACTTTGCAATGGCAGTACCGAATTTTTGGCTTGGAATATTAGGTATTTACGTTTTCAGTCTTAAGCTAGGTTGGCTTCCGGTGCAAGGGTATGTACCATTAACTGAAAACTTTTGGGAAAGTACTAAATATGTCATCATGCCAAGTTTGGTACTTGGATTATCTTCTATGGCCATTATAGCTCGTCAAGCAAGATCATCTATGTTAGAAGTTATTCGTCAAGATTATATTCGAACAGCTCGTTCAAAAGGAATTAAGCATAATGTTATCATCATAAAACATGCTCTAAAAAATGCGATTATTCCAGTTGTGACCATTGCTGGTTTAATGTTACCTAATATTGTAGGAGGATCAGTCATTATTGAAACTGTTTATAATGTCAATGGACTTGGTCGACTTATGTTACAGTCTGTTTTTAATCAGGACATTGTTGTTGTTCAAGGATGTATGATTTTAATAGCTTTTGTTGTTGCAGTATCTAATTTACTAGTTGATATTTCTTACAGTTATTTTGATCCACGAATTCGTTATAAATAAGGAGTGATACAAATGACTACCGAAACAATGGATACGAAGATAGAAAATGAATCCTCGCTGAAAAATAGTGAATTACGACGATTTCTTAGAGTGTTTTTGGGCAGGAAAATAGTTATTATTTTTGGAGCGATTCTAATCGCAATGGTATTTCTGGCGTTATTTGCAGAATTTATCGCTCCTTATGATCCGTATAAACAAGATTTAAGGAGTGCTCTACAGCAGCCTTCTGCAGCTCATTGGTTAGGGACTGACTCCTTAGGACGAGATGTCTTGAGTCGGATTATTTATGGAGCTAGGGTTTCACTGTTAGTTGGTATTACGTCAGTAGGATTGTCACTAGTAGTTGGAGTTTTCTTAGGATTAATTTCAGGTTACTTTGGAGGAATTATTGACACTGTAATATCTAGAGTAATTGATGCTTTGTTAGCCTTTCCAGGAATTATTCTTGCACTTGCAGTTGGTGCAGTACTTGGTGCAGGGACATGGACCGTGATTATTGCCTTGGCTATATCACTCACGCCTAAATACGCTAGAGTTATGCGGGGGCAAGTGTTAACTGTTAAAGAATCAGATTATATTAAGGCTGCAGAGGTCATTGGATCAAATAACTTTCGTATCTTAATCAAGCATGTTTTGCCGAATTGTTTTTCACCGATAATCGTGCTAATTACCTTGAATTTAGGAGTTGCTATTTTAGCAGAGGCATCTTTAAGCTTTTTAGGAATTGGAATTACTGCACCAGAGGCAGCATGGGGTGCAATGGTTAGTGAAGGGCAACGTTATTTAGTAAGTAATCCTGTACTTTCTTTTGCACCGGGAGGATGCGTACTGTTAGTTGTTTTAGCATTTAATTTAGTGGGTGATGCATTGAGAGATGCATTAGATCCACGTTTGAGAGGTTCTATATAAATTGAACATCAAAATTTAGGGTACTTATGATTGTTGGATATGGAGGTTATAAAAAAATGAACCATCTTTTGGAAGTGAATCAGCTTAAAACAGAGTTTAATGTAGATGGAAATCGTGTTCAAGCTGTTGATGGTGTAAGCTATTACATTGATGAGGGAGAAATTGTATGCTTTGTTGGAGAGAGTGGCTGTGGTAAATCAATCACCCAGATGTCAGGACTCCAATTAATACCAACACCTCCAGGTAAGATTGTAGGGGGAGAAGTGTTATATAAAGGGGTCAATTTATTAAAATTGAAACCTGAAAGTGAAGAAATTCGTAAGATTCGTGGAGGAGAGATTGGTTTTATCTTTCAGGAACCCATGACTTCCCTTAATCCTGTATTAACGATTGGCGAACAAATCATGGAATCTATTATTCTTCATCTTAAAGTAAATCGAGCTGAGGCACGCAAACGTGCGATCGAAGTGATTCAAAAAGTAGGTATACCTGACGCTGAAACACGCATAGATGACTATCCTCACCAATTTAGTGGTGGTATGAGACAAAGGATTATGATTGCGATGGTATTGTCTATTAATCCTAAAATTTTAATTGCAGATGAAGCGACTACAGCTTTAGATGTTACAACACAAGCCCAAATACTTGAGATGTTACGAGATATTGTTAAGAACAGCAATATGTCCTTAATATTGGTTACTCACAATCTAGGTGTAGTTGCTCGCTATGCTGAAAGAATATATGTAATGTATGCGGGAACAATTGTTGAAACTGGAAAAGCGAAGGATATTTTTCATTCTCCAAGTCACCCGTACACATTAGGGTTAATAAATGCAGTTCCGAGACTTAACGATCCAAAGGATAAAAAGCTTATACCAGTTGAGGGGTTGCCGCCTAATTTAATTAACAAAAAAGACGAATGTCAGTTTTTACCTAGATGTGTATTTCGTACAAGTAATTGTTATACTTCTGCATTTCCACCATTAGTAAAGGTCAATGACCAGCATGAAACTGCATGCTATGTCAATTTGAAAGAGGCTATGAACACATTAGAAACGCAGCAAACTGCACAGGAAACGGCATCTACATTGTTGTATAAAGAAAACGAAATGCTCGAAAAGAATAATGTATCGACTGGTGAGAAATTACTAGAGGTGAATCATTTAAAAATGTATTTTCCTGTTGTAAAAGGGGCATTGAAAAGAAAGGTATCTGATATTAAAGCAGTAGATGGCGTCAGTTTTTATATAAATAAAGGTGAAACACTCGGACTTGTTGGTGAAAGTGGATGTGGGAAGTCTACCGTTGCTCGAACTATATTGCGCCTTTATGATCCGACATCTGGAGAAATTAAATTAAATGGAACAGATATTGCATCTCTATCTAAAAAACAATTGCGTCCTACAAGAAAAGAGATTTCAATGATCTTCCAAGATCCATATAGTTCATTAGATCCTCGGCAAACGGCGGAGTCTATTGTTGGAGAACCATTGCTTATTCATAGCTTAGTGAAAAATAAAAAGGAATATACTGAAAAAGTTGAAGAGCTCTTTAAGATGGTCGGACTTGATCCAAGTTTGAAAAAGCGTGTGCCACATCAGTTTAGTGGTGGACAAAGGCAACGACTTGGAATCGCACGAGCACTCGCTAGCAATCCTTCCTTAATTGTTTGTGATGAGGCTATTTCGGCATTGGATGTTTCTATTCAAGCACAAATCATCAATTTACTAGAAGAACTAAAGGAAAAACTAGATTTAAGTTATCTGTTTATTGCCCATGATTTGTCTGTTGTACGACATATCAGTGATCGGGTAGCTGTTATGTATCTTGGTAGAATCGTTGAGACTGCCGACTGGAAAACACTCTATGACAATCCTAGACATCCTTATACAAAAGCATTGTTAGGAGCTGTTCCGATTCCTGACCCTGAGATGGAGGAAAAAAGGGAGCTCCAGCTAATTGAGGGTGAAATTCCAAGTCCACAAAATAGACCAGTAGGCTGTAGCTTTCACAATCGCTGTCCAATCGCAACAGATGAGTGTAAACAGATAGATCCTGAGCTTCGGGAAGTTCAAAAAGGGCATGCAGTGGCTTGTATTAAAGAATAGATTAGTAGTTATAGTTTAACTAATCAGTCGGATCGACCTTTAACTGAGAGATTACTTGGGAATTTTGGTCGATCTGACTAGAATTATATTTTAACTTCGTTGATATGATCAAAAGGTAGTCCATTAAACTCCCAAACCCCTTTTATTTCTTAATAAATGAACAAATGTTCGTACGTATCCGCAAACACTAAAATCTACTAGTCTTATGACAATAATCACTACACACTCCCCCAAATAGGGGGGGAGTTCACAT
This sequence comes from Bacillus sp. Marseille-P3661, assembly GCF_900240995.1. Lineage (NCBI taxonomy): Bacteria > Bacillati > Bacillota > Bacilli > Caryophanales > Bacillaceae > Bacillus > Bacillus sp. Marseille-P3661. The sequence continues at coordinate 1,848,447 of NZ_LT965953.1, read as the reverse complement.
CTTTATGGGGGTATACTACATACACATATTTAGTTAACATTGAAATATAAGGAAGCCAATATAAGGGAAATTAAAGCAATAATTTAAACCTTTTAAATGGAGGGGTTATGAACGTGAGCATTGAACAAAATTCTGAACACAGTGTACTTAAGGAAATTTCCAAAATATATTCTACCCCTGATGAAATTGCACTTTATAGCAGTCAAAAGGACAAAAAAATAATAGGTTATCTTGGGAATGATATTCCCGTAGAATTACTCATTGCAGCAGGATGTCATCCTATTCAAATTCGTGGGCGTTTTGATAAAGATCCTCATACTGCAAATCAATATCTTGAAAGTGGATTTGATCCACGTGTAAAAATGCAGATGGGACAGATTATAGATGGATCATATGGTTTCCTAGAACACCTAATTGTTACAAATTCATCTGACGCCATTATTCGTATCTATTATTATTTACGTGCTTTAAAAGAAACGGATCCAAACATCAACTTACCAGAATTGTACTTTTACGATTTCTTACATTCAAAATTAAGAAATGCTAGTTTATACAATCTTGATAGAACACGTGAACTTATACAAGAGTTAGAAAAATGGTGCGATAAGACTATAAGTGATACGGATTTAGTTAATGCAATTAAGTTATGTAATGAAACTCGTAGATTACTAAAGAGATTTTCAGAACTAAGAGGACCTGAAGTTTCATACATAAATGGTGTTCAAGCACAACAAGTTATCGGTGCATCCCATTTAATTCCACGCGAAGAGTACAATCAGTTATTAAAAACTTTCTTAGAGGATGCCGAACAGCTTATTCCTATAGAAGGTCCTCGTATTTTCGTTTCAGGCAGCACGCATGAGCACATTGAGTTTTATGAAATGGTAGAGTCATTTGGAGCCATAATTGTTGGTGAGGATCATGATATTAGTATTAGAAATTATATAGAAGAAATCGATACGGATCCAGAACCATTAGAAGCTATTGTTGATTATTATCATATAAAACGGTCACTGCCATCTTCACAATCAACCGTATCTGAACGAGTTTACTCGATTGTAAAAAATGTAAGCGCTACAAATTCTCAGGGTGTTATCTTCTTTATACATCACGCAGACGATGCGCCTTCATGGGATTATCCAGAACAAAAGAAAGCTCTTGAAGCGATGGGGGTTCCAGTCCTTTTAATAGACCGCCAGCAATATCACTTAGTGAATAAAGACCAAGTTGCTGATAAAGTAAAAGACTTTATAAATTTGTTAAACGAAAAACAAAAGGCTGAAACTGTACGGGAGGAAATAAAATGAGTGAAGATAAAAAAGTAATGACTAGAGATACAGGGAAAGCAAGTGTTAAGCGGTTAAAGACACCGACAGTAGCAACAGCTTATCAAAAAAAATGGTTTCAGGATTTAAGAGAAAAAGTAGAACAAGGTGAACCCTTTGCATTTGTGAATGCGGATGTACCACAAGAGATCTTTCGTGCAATGGACATACCATATGTTGTGAATCAATGGTGGTCATCCGTCTGTTCGGCCAAACAAATGTCACCGTATTATTTAGATTTATTAAATGAACACGGTTACCGTCAAGATTTATGTCGTTATTGTTCACTCTCATTGGCAACTTCGTTTGACCCTAACCCCGAAAATGGTCCATGGGGCGGCTTACCTAAACCTACAGTAGCAGTAACTAGATTAACATGTGACTCACAAGCGAAAATTTTCGAATTATGGTCAAAGAAATTAGATGTCCCATTTTACCCGTTAGAAAATACGGTTCCACGAGCAATACCAACTAATTGGTGGGATAAAGTCTCCCATAATTGGGATGAGTTATTTGAACCGCACCGAATGGACTATATGGTTGAAGATTTTAAGGGGCTTATCCGTTTTCTTGAATTGCATACTGGTAAAACCTTTAGCGAAGTTAAGTTTAAACAGGTTATGAAACTTGTTAATGAGCAGGCTGAATATAACCGAAAAACGAGGGATTTAATAGCTGAAACCATTCCTTCTCCAGTAAGCATAACTGATACGGTTCCTGCTGTTATGGTGCCGCAATGGCAACGGGGTACACAGTGGGCTGTTGATATGGCGAAATCATTATACGAAGAGGTGAAAGAACTGGTTGATCGTAAGAAAAGTGTATGCGAAAAAGAAAATGTTCGTCTTATGTGGCTTGGACGTGGTTTATGGTTTAATTTAGGTTTTTATCAGCATTTTGAAGAGAAATATGGTGCTGCATTTATATGGTCGATTTACCTTGGATTAGCTGCTGATGGTTATCCGAGATATGGAGAAGATCCATTGCGTACGCTAGTTAGTCGTTCTGTCGGTATGGAAGATATGTTGCATATGCCTCCTTGGAATAGCGACTGGTATGTAAAAGAAGCAAAGCATAATGGGATTGATGGTGTTGTTCATTTAATATCTGATAGTTGTACGCAAGCAGCTGGCGGTACTTATTTTGTAAAAAAAGCATTTGAAGAAGCTGGAATTCCAATCTTGCAATTGCGAGCAGATCCTGTTGATTCACGTGGCTGGGATAATTCAGCGATGACAGCACAATTAGAAGATTTCATAGAAAATAAAATAGGAGTGAAACAATGTTAAAAAAAGGTGCTTTAGACGGTGTAGTAGTATTAGATTTTACACAATTTGAATCAGGGACAGTTTGTACACAAACATTAGCGTGGTTAGGAGCTACAGTTATTAAACTAGAAAGACCGGGTACAGGTGAGCAAGGAAGAGGTGCATCAAGGGATCGTCCTAATGAAGATTCCTATGGATTTCTTATCTTAAATAATAATAAGAAATCGGTAACTGTCGATGTGAAAAAGCCTGAAGGCAGAGATTTAGTGTTAAAGATGGTGAAGAAAGCGGATGTCTTTATCGAAAATTTCTCCCCAGGTGTGATAGAACGTTTAGGTTTTGATTATGAAACACTGCGCGATATTAATCCTAGAGTGATTTACGCCCAAATTAAAGGGTTTGGTACGGATGGACCTTATGCCAATTTTCCAGCTTTTGATGCAATTGGTCAAGCCGCGGGTGGTGTAATGAGTATAACGGGTGAACAGGATGGTCCACCTATGCATGCAGGAGCGAATATTGCTGATAGTGGAGCAGGGTATCATTGTGCAATAGCTGTTCTTGCAGCTCTATTTCAACGTACTGTAACAGGTGAGGGACAAAAAGTTGAAGTTACCATGCAAGATGTGATGATAAATTTCAGCCGTTCTGCCTGGGCGAGACAATTACTAACTGGAAAGGAAGCACCACGTGTAGGAAATGAAATGCCAATGGCAGGAGTAGCTCCATGTAATGTCTATCCTTGTCAGCCAGGTGGTCAGAATGATTATGTCTTTGTCTACACGTCTAGATGGCCAGGTAGCCCCCAATGGAGAAATCTTCTAAAAGTTATTGGTCGTGAAGATTTAATCGAGGACCCACGGTTTGCGACACCAGAAAGTCGTTATGAACACCGACATGAAGTGGATCAATTAATTAGCACATGGACCAGTCAGAGAACGAAATATGAAGCTATGGAAGCTCTTGGTAATGCAAGTGTGCCAGCAAGTGCTGTTTTATCGACAACAGATTTAAGTGTGGATGAATATTTAAGAGAGCGCGGTATGATTATTGAAGTCGATCATCCAATTAGAGGAAAACTAGTAATGCCTGGTAACTCTATAAGATTATCAGATTCTAATGTTCAAATAGAACCATCACCTCTTCTTGGTCAACATAATGAAGAGGTTTATGAGAAATTATTTGAATTTTCAGAAGGTGAATTAAACGAATTAAAGAACAAGGGGGTGATTTAGTTTAATCATCCTTTTGAAAGCATTTTGTAAAAAATATGAGTTTAAGGTGCCGAGATTTGTTTTAAGTAAATTAAGATTTATTAAAGGGGGATATTATGAAGAATAGGAAAATTAACAGCCTACCATTCACGATCTTACTATTGTCATTGATTTTGCTATTAACTGTAACAGCTTGTAGCAATAAAACGAATTCTCCTCAAGAATCAACAGATCCAACAAATAGCCCAGACTCAACTGAACAAACTACTAGTAATAATGGTGGAGATTTAAAACTTGCGATATCAGGTGGAGGGCAAGCTCTAGCACCAGCATCGGAGCTAAGGGCTATTTCGGATGTTATTATTTCAGGTACTGCATTGGAGAAATTGGGAAAGTATGACTCTGAAGGTAAAATGCAACCACTTTTAGCTAAGAGCTGGGAAGAAAATTCAGATGAATTAACGATTACATTTGAGCTTAATCAAGGAATCCAGTTTCATGATGGAACTGATTTTAATGCAGAGACAGTCAAGTGGAATATTGAACAGTTTATGGAAGCTGGACGCGGAGAATTGAATGGTATTAAAGCTGTTGAAGTATTGGGAGATTATACTGTTCAAGTTCAATTAGAAGAATGGAATAGTAGTATGTTAAATAACATTTGTCATTTTATTCCGATATCCTCTCCAACTGCCTATGAAACGAACGGGAAAGATTGGGTGAAGGATAATCCAATCGGTACTGGACCTTTCAAATTTGTAAGTTGGACAAAAGACCAATCAGTTGTTTTTGAGAAGAACCCCAATTATTGGCAGGAAGGGAAACCTTACCTTGATAGTGTCACATTTTATTTTATGGTAGATGATACAACGGCGACTGCAGCATTACAAGCTGGCGAGGTTCAAGGTATTGTTGGCGCAGAGCCGCTTTCAGCTAATACTATGAAAAATGTAGATGGTTTTAACGTGAAAATTTTAACAACAGGTTTAGGTGCCCTTGGGAGAGGAATCATTAGTGATAGTGCCGATCCGCAATCACCATTTGCTGATCCACTAGTTCGAAAAGCGGTTTCATATGCAATCGATCGAGAAGCAATTGTTGAGATGTTGTATTATGGCAATGCGATCGCCTCTAACCAATGGGGGGTACCTGGATCACCAAGCTATAATAATGATGTTGCTATCACCTATGATCCTGAGAAAGCAAAGGAACTGCTTAAAGAAGCAGGATATCCAAATGGATTTAACACAAAATTAACTGTAAGCAATGGACCTTCGGATGTTAACTTAGCAACGGCTATTCAAGGCTTTTTAGGGGAAGTCGGCATAAATGTTGAACTGAACACAGTAGATAATGCTTTCTTCAGAGAATTAACAACATCTGCTAATAACCAACCTTGGGATGGTCTTGTTCAGTACAATCATCGTGGTGATTACGATTTGGGAACATATATGCCAAGAAATTTCTCACCACAAGCTACAACATATGGTCATCACCTAAAGCATGAAGATGAAATCGTATCTCTATTTGCAGAAGCAAGAAAAGCAAAAGATTCGGAACAGTTATCAGAAATCTCAAATAATATTCAAAAGCTAGTCTCTGAAGACTATGCATTGGCTACATTTATTTTAGTAGAAGGTGTACCTTTTATTGTTCATGATTCTGTTAAGGATACTGGAATAAATGTTGGGCATGGTTCAGAGTGGACTCCTGAAAACGCAAAACTAGAAGATAAGTAGATTTATAAAAAATGGGGCAAAGTTCTGGCCCCATTTTAATATCAATTTATGAAAACTATTAAGAGAGGTAATAATCATGGATAAAATCAGCTTATTAAATGTAGCAGATATCATCCTTGCATCTAACTCAGAGCCGTTATTTTCTGATGTTAAACCGACTCTATTAAATGGGGATGTTGTTGTTGGTCAGTTAGAGGTTCCTTACACAACCCGCCACCAAAATGCAATTAAGTTAGATCGTCCTCCAGAAAGTCTTCAACCACTTGTAAGTTGTGGTTTTGACTTGGTAACACTAGCAGGCAATCATTTAATGGACGCTGGTGTTGAAGGTGTTGAGGATACGACTCAATGGCTTCGTGATCATGGCATTCATTATGTTGGTGCGGGAATGAATATAAAAGAAGCAAGACAATCGGTGATCATTGACCATAAGGGTACAAGAATTGGTTATCTTAACTACAATTGTGTTGGGCCAGAGGAAACATGGGCTGGTACGGATAAGCCTGGCTGTGCATATGTGAAAATTATTACCCATTATGAACTTGATCATGCAACCCCGGGTGGCCCTCCTAGTGTTTATACATGGGCGGAGCGGAGTTCACTAGAGACAATGAAAGCAGACATACAAGCCTTAAGAGAACAATGTGATGTACTTGTTGTAGCCTTACATAAAGGGCTAGGCCATACTCCGGTCAAAATAGCAGATTATGAGAAAGAAGTTTCGTACGCAGCAGTCGACGCTGGTGCCGATTTAATTGTGGGGCACCATGCACATATTTTAAGAGGAATAGAGTTTTATAAGGGTAAACCTATTTTCCACGGTTTATGTAATTTTGTAGCATATGCTCCAATTTTAGCAGCAAACTCTGGAGATGCGTGGGCTAAACGACGCAGAGAATTATTTGGATTTGAACCTGACCCAGACTATCCGACTTATCCATTTCACCCAGAAGCCATTTATACGATGATCGCCCAATGCGTGATTGAAGATGGAAAAATAATAGAAACAAGTTATATACCGCTAATCATTGATAAAGAATCCAGACCATTGGTGATGAAAAATGATAGTGATGGTCAACGTGTGTTTAATTATGTCGAAAAGATTACAGCTGAAGCAGGACTAAATGCAGGCTATGCATGGCTTGATGATAGAATTATAGTTTATGAAAAGAATAGGGAAGAATAGGAGGAGGATTTGGTGACAAAAGAAACGATTAATATTTCAATTGTTGGAGATATTATTGTCGGGAAAAATGCAGATTCGTATTTCGAACATGTTCAAGAGGAGCTTAATACGACAGATCTATTAATAGGGCAGTTAGAAGTACCGTACTCCAATAATCATCCAGATTCTATTGAATTAGAAAGAGACCCAGTATATTTGGAATCATTAGTTTCAGCTGGCTTTGATATTCTATCATTGGCAGGCAATCACCTTGCTGATTTTGGAGATCAAGGAATTGCGGATACGATTTCTTGGTTGAAAGAGCATAACATTGCATATGTAGGAGCCGGACAAAACTTAGAAGAAGCGAGACGCCCTGTTATTACTATGCGTCATGGAATAAAAATTGGTGTACTTAAATACAACTGCGTTGGTCCAAAAGAAACATCAGCTGCCGCTAATAAGCCGGGTTGTGCGTACGTAAATATTCTAACTCATTATGAATTAGAACATGCTAATCCTGGAGGACCTCCTAGCATTTACACTCGGGCAGAACCAACTTCATTACAATTGATGAAGGAGGATATAAAGGCTTTACGTCCACATTGTGACATTTTGATTGTCTCTTTTCATAAAGGACTAGTTCATCAACCTGTGAAAATTGCTGATTATGAACAAGAGATATCATATGCAGCCATTGATGCTGGCGCAGATTTAATAGTTGGAGAACATGCTCATTTATTAAAAGGGATTGAAATTTATAAAGGAAAAACAATCTTCCATGGCTTATGTAACTTCGTCGCCTATGTTCCTAGTTTGTTTCCTAAACCCGGTCAGGATGAACAAGCGTGGTCCAATAAAAGAATGGAGTTATTTGGTTTTGTCCCAGACAAAGAGTACCCAACCTATCCATTCCATCCTGAGGCCATTTATACAATTATCGCTAAAGTAAAAGTAGAAGATGGAGAAATTATAAGAACGAGCTTTGTTCCATGTATTGTCAATAAAAAAGGCCAGCCAGTTGTAATGAAACAAGACGATGAAGGTCAAAAAGTTTTTGATTATATGGAACAAATAACTAGTAAAGCTAAGTTAAATGCGAAGTATCAGTGGGATGGAAATGAAATTGTAATTGAATAATTACTCTCTTGGTTTCAACTATAATTTTTGGTTAGGTGGTGTTCTGTTTGGAAAGGTCAATTCGAATGGACCGAAATGTACCGATGAAAATGAGCGATGGGACAATATTAAGGGCTGATATATATCGTCCAGATGATAATGGTCAACACCCAGCAATCTTAATTCGAACACCTTATAGTAAACAACAATTCCGACAAGGATTTTTATATCCTGTTGAGGCTGCCTTTGAAGGATTTAGCGTTGTGATTCAAGATATACGAGGCAGGTATGAATCTGAAGGCGAGTGGAACCGCTTAAAGATGTTCGAAATTGAAGCAATCGATGGGTATGATTCAGTCGAATGGATTGCAGACCAGGAATGGTGTAACGGTAATGTTGGATTAGCGGGTGGCTCTTATCTTGCGGCCATGACTTGGATTGGGGCGATGGCAAACCCACCTCATCTGAAAGCTATATCACCTTGGATTGGGGATATAGCACCTAATATGCAGCCACCGCCACAAACTGGGGTCGTTAATTTTGTAACAGCTGCAAATGCCATTCCAATAACTTCACTTGATTTGATTGACAAACTTGAACAACAAGGCGAGGACGTTTCAGCTTTACGTCAGGATCTAAATCGAATTTTAAAAAATCCAGATGAATTACTGCAATTTTTACCACTTAAAAACATCCCATTAGCTAATAACCAAATTATTCGAGATATGTGGGAAGCTCGTTTGAAACCAGGATCACTAGAAGATCAATATAGTAGAAAAAAGTATGAAAATGTAAAAGTTCCGTGTTTTCATATCGGGGGATGGTTTGATCAATTGGAATGGTCAACATTTGAGAATTTCCAAAACATGCAGGAACGTGGAGGGTCTTCACTTGCTCGTGTTAATCAAATGTTGTTAGTTGGTCCGTGGATGCACGGAGCTCCTAGTAATTTTTTAGGTGAAATATCATTTGGTTTATCAGCTGGTGGTAAAGGTTCGGAAATTCATGAACGTCTACTCAATTTCTTTCGGAAATATTTAATGGAAACGGATGTCGATATTCCGACAGTAAGGTATTTTCGAATGGGGGATAACGAATGGAAGGACGGGGAGTCTTGGCCGCTTCCTGAAACAAGCTGGCAACGATTTTTTCTTCATAGTAATGGGAATGCAAATACGATGTCAGGAGATGGGGAACTAGATCTTCGTGCGCCAGATAATGAAACTCCAGACACTTATATTTATGATCCACATCACCCAGTTCCAACTGTTGGAGGTAAGACGATGGCTACAACGGGTCTACTACCAGGACCTTTCGATCAGGTGCGTATTGCTCAGCGCAATGATGTATTATGTTATACTTCTCACAAACTTGAGGAGGAAGTAGAGGTAACTGGTCCAATCAAGCTACACTTATTTGCATCGACAACAGCAGTTGATACTGATTTTACAGCAAAAATCATTGATGTACACCCAGACGGACGTGCCTTTAATATAGCAGATGGCATACAACGTGCCCGTTTTCGAAATTGGAGCTCTAAACCAGTTTTAGTGGAACCAAGTAAAATCTATGAATATGTGATAGACATGGGTAACACGAGCATTATGTTTAAAAAAGGTCATCGGATTCGTATCGATATATCAAGTAGTAATTTTCCTTGGTATGACCGTAATATGAATACGGGTAATCCAATCGGGGAAGATGAGGTTGGAATAAAGGCAACGCAAACTATTTATCACCAAAAAGATTATGCTTCCTATATTGACTTACCAGTTATACCGAAGTTTATAAGGTAACGCTTCTAAAAAGTAGAGGGTAAAACTAGCAATAATGATGTTTATAAAATTATTTATGTAGAAAGGGGAATAACCATGCCAATCGCAAATGTAAATGGAATCGAGCTTTATTATGAAGAATTTGGGAGTGGAGATAACGTCATTATTTCAGCTCAACAAGATTTTTCTAAAGGTGGCTACCAAGAGATATTAGCTGATAAAGGGTACCATGTTTATACTATTACGTTACGTGGTTATGGAAAGTCTACGCATGTGTTTGAAGATCTTGGTTTTGGGTGGTACCCAACCTGGTCGAATGATATTCGGGAATTTGCTAAATCTCTAGGAATAAGTCAATTTATTTATACAGGTGTTTCTCACGGTGCTGGCGTGGGCTGGCAAATTGCACAAGACGAACCAGAGGTGTTAAAAGCATTTATCTCGGTTGTAGGTGCACCGAATGATCGTGCGGGAGGAGACGTTTCTGAAGCGAGAAGAAAAATGATCGAGGCAGCAGATGCAAATGACCCTACCTACCGACCTCCAGGTATTTACTTGGTGCCGACGAGTGATCCGAAAAGGCTTGCTCGCAGAGAAATTATGAAGAAGGAGAAGGAAGAGCGCTTTATTAGCATGACCAGGGAAGAAAAACTAATCAACCCGCGAAAACCGTTTCCACATGCTAAAACAAATGAAGAACTAGCATTGGAACTAAGTAAGATTCAAGTTCCAACATTATTATTATGTGGATGTCAGGACGATATTTCAAGTGCTGAAATGGGTTTACTCGCGGCTAAGGCAGTTCCAGGAGCAAAAGCAATCTTCTATCAAGACCATAGTCATACTTTATCGAGGGAAATTCCAGAGGAAATCGTCGAAGAAGTCGTACTGTATTTGAACCATCTAGAAAAAAGATAGATTCCCCTTTAAGGTAGCGGGCAAGTGATCAGAAATGAATGATGACATCTAAATATTGATGATGAAATGAATTAAGACTATTTAATGTAAAGGTCATTCGGTTTCTTGGTTTTTCATGAGGAGTGATGTTAATGGAACATTTAAATACGAAACAAAAAGTCATCATTATGCTTTCGATCGTGTCCGCGATGTATTTTGCAGCAGTCAATCAAACCATAGTTGGAACAGCCTTACCTCGAATTGTAGGGGAATTAGGCGGTGTAGAGTACTTCAACTGGGTTTACACCATGTTTATGCTCGCATCAGCAATTTCAGGAATTCTTGTTGGTAAGCTTTCCGATGTATATGGGAGAAAAGTGTTTTTATTAACGGGAATTTCTATATTTTTAGTCGCATCTTTTTTATGTGGATTATCGCAATCTATCATACAATTAATTATTTTTAGAGGGATCCAGGGGTTAGGTGGGGGAATTATTTTATCTACCTCTCATGCAGCTGTAGGAGATCTTTTTCCGCCACGAGAAAGGGGGAAATGGCAGGGATTATTAGTTTCTGGCTTTGGATTGGCTAGTGTTTCCGGACCAACATTAGGAGGTTTTATAGCAGATAGCTTTAATTGGAATTGGATTTTTTGGGCATTTCTTCCGTTCGGAGCTATAGCTTTTATATTAATTTTCTTGTTATTACCAAATACGGGACAAAAGGAAAAAGAACCGGTTGATTACCTTGGTTCGGGAACACTTACAATTTCGTTGATAAGCTTGCTACTTGCTTTTTCTTTGGGAGGAGTTCACTATGCATGGACTTCCTTCCAAACGATAGGTTTGCTAGCAATAGCCTGTATCACCTTTTTTATTTTTATTAAAATAGAATGTAAAGTTAAAAGTCCAGTTGTTCCTCTAAGCTTGTTTAAAAATAAAGTGTTTACATTAGCAAATTTAGCATCATTTTTCACTGCAGCAGGAATGTTTGGAGCGATGATGTATATACCGTTTTTTCTCCAAGGAGTACTAGGAATGTCTGCAACAGTTTCAGGTTTTACAATAATGCCGAAGATGTTGTCGATGGTGATTTCTAGTACTATTTGTGGAATTATCATTAGTAAGTATGGAAAGTATAAATTAATTTCATTGACTGGTATTTTAGCTATTATATTTGGGTTGATATCAATGGCAATAATGGGTCCAGAGACTCCTTACTTCATGATTATCGCCAGTTTAATTATTATGGGCATTGGAATGGGAGCAGCTTTTCCAGTATTTACATTAATAGTCCAAAATGCTGTGGTTCATAAGATGTTAGGTGTGGCAACGTCTACTTCTCAGCTAGCAAGACATTTAGGTTCGACAATCGGTGTTTCGATAATTGGTATTATAATGAATGCCCGTCTTTTGAAAAGTTTTGAACAAGAAAGTAGCACACAACTATTGTTAAATATCCCTAATATGGATGGGCATATTGAACAACAAATAACAAAACTAAAAGACCTCCAAACTTTAGTTGATCCTAAATCGGTAGCCGAAATAAAATCAACAGTACCATCAGAATTTCATGGGTTATTCGCAACAATTGTTGGGGATTTAAGAGGAATGTTAGGATACTCCATTACCGGTGCGCTGTTTGGTTGTGCAGTGCTTGTACTAAGTGGGTTTTTTATTGCCGTTTTTCTTAAAGACGAGCCGCTTCGGACAACTAACGATGAGATAACTGAACAGGAAAAAATTATGATGAAGATGGATCTTTAAGTTAATTCACTTAAAGAAAATGGTATGCGAAATGCCAAGTGTTTCTTTAGAAACACTTGGCAAACCGATGCTTAAAATAAAGGTCTGAAAGCTTAATGTTGATTATAAACCATGTTGATTGGGGCGAAAGCTGCGAGACTCCTGTTTGGAGCAGCGGGATATCCCATGAGACAAATAGGGGCAAAGCGCTGAAGGGACTCACAGCCCGCCGAGCTGATTTTCCGTAAATATCCTAGAGCGGAAATCAACATAGATGTTTAACAGCAACAAATTAAAAAATAATACCTTTCCGCAATAATATGATAGTTGCATGTAATCTATTCATTGCTTTCGTTTTCTTTACAGCAGACTTAATATAATCTTTAACCGTATGTTCACTAATGTTCATTCTTTCTGACATTTCTTTAATACTATTGCCATGGGCGAGTCTTTGCATAACCTCAATCTCACGCTTGCTTAAAGCAACGATAGGGTAATATTGAAACTCACTTTCTAGAACTTTACCAAACATTTTTCCGAATACTGTTAGAGTGGATAGTAAACTCTCGAGTTGTGGTTCAATATCTTTAGTAAATTTAGTAGATACAGTATAACCTACTACATTAGCACTTAAACAAATTGGTATAATCAACATCGAAGAAACTAATGTTGGCACAGCAGAACTGGAGGAATGTGTTAGATAAGTTTCTTTTGAGATGAACTCTGCTTGACGGTTTATAATGGCTGACTGAATGATTGGTAATGTTCTTAAATCATCGCGAACATCTTCTATCGTGTTTAATTCACCATTTTCATCAAGTTGGATGACGCCTTCAGCTGTAAATCCAATTGGAGAAAATCTGAAAAGGAATACATTTTTAATTGGAAACATTTCAATTAAACCACGTATATATAAGATGTGTTTTTCTTCATTAGTGGTGGCTTTATCAATTTTTTTTACGTACTCTTGAAGAGTAATATTATCAATCATTGTTTCCTCACCTTCGTCAAAAAAATTTGAATGTTCAAAAAATAATTATAATAAATTATAAACTAGATTTATAATATAGTGAAGTTTTGAGTGATTTTTATCATGTAACTAATAAAAATAAAGGCTAATCATTCTTTTAGGATTTTACAAGATTCTCTAATAATGAATTCAGTAGAAATAATATTAGAGGGGAGCTGTCCGTAAAGATCAGGTTGTTGAATATACTTTAATAAAGTCTCTGCGGCTTTTTTACCCATATCAAATAGTGGACGTTTAATGACAGTGATAGATGGATCTAAAAGCTTGGTTAATTCATAGTCTTCTACAGCAATTAGTGATACATCATCAGGGTAGCGGATTTTAGCGTCTTTCATCACTTGTAAAAGCTGAGGTAAAAAGGCAGTATGCATACATAGTATCGCGGATATTTCCTTTCTTCTAATTTGTGGCATAAGCAATGAAAGTTCATTTACAATTATTTTATTAGATGATGCATTTGAACGAATAATCAGTTCTTCTTGTAATTCTATATTATGATTAGCAAAGGCTTCACGGAAACCGCCGATAATACCGATATTAGTTGGGATATTTGTTGAACCACATAAAAGAGCGATGTTTCTATGATTAAGTGAAAATAAATAATTCGCTGCTTGCATAACTGCACTATGATAATCAACGGTAATACCTGTAGCGAGACCTGGTATGCTTAATTCGAAAGTTACAACAGGGACGTCTAGAGATTGTAAGTACTCATTTAATTCTTTATCAACTTCAATTGGCGTAGCAAGAATCACGCCATCAAAATGTTGGTAGCTAGTATAGGATTTAATTTTATCTAGAATATTACTTTCACCAATATTACAGAGGCTAAGCATGTACCCATGGTACTCAAATTGGGTGTACATACCATTTAGTATTCTAGAAAATGTAGTAACTTCAAGGTTTACAAAGAATACGATGTTTTTATACTCTTGGGATCTCAAACTTTGTGCAAGCCTATTCGGGATATAACCCAGTTCGTTTATACTGTCCATAATTTTTTGTTTAGTTTTCGGTGAGATGCTACCAGTATTATTAATAGCTCTTGAAACTGTACCTACTCCCACACCAGCATGGTTTGCAACATCAATAATACTAATTTTACTTTTGTTTTTGTGCATTGCATTTCACCACCAAGAAAAATATTGTGTTATCAAGATTTTTAGTATATCAAGGTTGATTTTACTGATAAAAGTAATGACCTTCAAGCAACAATCCATTTTAATTAACAAAATATAGTAAACTGAAAAGTTAACAGAATACTAGTTTTTATAAAAAGAATATAATATTTTAACTAATATGGCAAAGATTCACTTGAAAGTATTCCGAAAATTATGTATTATAAAAATTATTAGAAATAAATTAGGAACCTAAATAACTTGTTAATAGTTCTTATGATTATATGGTTAGGATCCTAAATATATTATTCTATCCATAAGACAATAGTGAAGATGATATAAAAACAATAAAAGAATAAGATAAACTAAGTTTCTTAGATAACTTTTTATTGGCTGTGGAGGAAATTGTATGGAAATTATAAGGGATCGACGTAATTGGTTTGGATCATTATTTAGAAGAATATCACTTAACTTGACAAATATGGCTGATCATAAGATGGCAATTCATGGATTGACTAGTTCTGATTATTGGATTTTGAAACTGCTATGGGAAAAGGATGGCATGACTCAAAAAGAGTTAGTAAATCAGTTAAGTGTGAAACCAGCATCCTTAACAGGTATGATTGACAAACTGGTTGATAAGGGTTGGATTATACGATCTGCAGACTCAAAGGATGCTAGAATTAAAAGGATTTTCCTTACAAAAGAAGGAAAGGAATTAGAATATACAGCTGCTGATATGATTGTGGAATGTGAGGAGACTATTACCATGGGGTTATCTGATTCTGAAAAAAGGATACTGAAAATAGCACTAAAAAAAGTATTGGATAATTTGGAGATGGCACAAAAAAATTAATTATTTCTTTTGCTTTGCTATTATAAGGATTGCTCTATTTTAAATGTAAGCGCTTTGATCGTGGAGCGGAATCAATTATGAAGTATTCAGGATTTTAATCCCTTGGTGTTTATTAATGGTATCTAAAAAAGTGGGAAAGGGAGATTGAAGTATGAGTAATCAAAATGAAATAGGTAAATGTCCTTTTAATTACGGTGATTTAGAAAGTTATGAAAACGAGTTATTTAAAGAAATCACAATGGATAAGCGGGGCGATCATGATTTTGATCCAAAAGCACCTGAAACATTCACAAGTGCTCATGAACTATATAAAGAAATGAGAAGTAAATGTCCAGTTGCACATAGCAATGAATGGGGAGGGTTTTGGGCACTATCCAAATATGAAGATGTTGTGGGGGTGTTAAAAGATTATCATACATATACGACATCTGTTCAAAATGTAGTACCTAAAGTCGCATTTACTGGAAGACGTCCACCTTTGCATTTTGATCCACCAGAGCATACAGTTTACCGCCGTTTGATTAATCAATTTTTTACGAAAGAGAAGATAGCAAAGCTTGAACCCATTATTCAACGAGATACTGAAGAATTGGTCAAACCATTAATTGAACAAGGTGAAGTAGAGATTGCGGCTGATTATTCTCATAAGCTACCATCCTTAGTATTTGCCGAGTTTTTTAATCTGCCAAAATCCCTTTCTGCCAAAATTAAAGAAGTAAGTACTGCATATGTAAAAGCAATTATGGCGTTTGATAACCAAGAAAAGGTAAAAGGGTTAAGTCTTCAACTATATGATATTGCTCGAACCGTTATAGAAACAAGGAAGGAAAATCCGATGGATCCTGAAGAGGATTTTACAAGTGCATTGCTTGAGACAAAATACGAAGGTGAGTACTTGCCGGATGAAATGATATTAGGTTGTGTTCGTGCAATGCTGGTGGCTGGTATGATTGCTCCAAGTGTTCTAATAGCTAGTATATTTGTACATCTTGCTAAACATAAAGATGTTCAAGAGCAACTACGAAATGACTTGAGTTTAGTTCCTGCAGCAACAGAGGAATATCTTAGACTACTGACACCATATCGTGGGATGGCAAGGACAGCGAAACGTGATGTTGTTATTGGAGGACAATTAATAAAGAAAGATGAGCCCATTGCTTTGAATTATGCGTCAGCAAACCGAGATGACGATGTTTTTCCAGAGGGTGATAAATTCATCTTAAATCGTCCTAATATTCATCAACATATCGTATTTGGTGAAGGGCCACATAAATGTCCGGCAGCTCCTTTGGCACGTATGATGATCCGTATTGCAATAGAGGAAGTGTTGAAAAGTACAAAAGACATTGAATTAGTTGGAGACGTTCAGATGACAGTATGGGCTGAGTGGGGTGTACTAACAGCACCAATGAAACTAACACCAGCATAACACAACAACGTTTCTATTTATCTCCCATTCTATCAAGAATGGGAGTATATGAAAGTTCAGCATCCCAAAAACATTGATTCTGGTTGAAAAACAATCGCAGATTGTAGGTAGGTGAACTTATGGAGAAAAGTGGAAATAAAACGAATGATTTTCGTTCATCCTTTTCAAATGTATTGGATAACGTAAGTGAAACACTCGGGAAAATCGGGGGAATAGCCATTTTACTGATGGTCATATTGGTTACATTAAATGTAATCAGTCGGAAACTATTCAATTGGTCATTTCCTGGGTTTTATGAAATTTTAGGCTTAATTGGAGCTATATTCTATTCTTTTGGGATTGTATATGGGGCGACAAAGGGTCAGCATATTGTGATGGATATGGTTGTCAATCGTCTTCCTGAACGATTTAGTAAAGTCTGTGAGATCCTAACACGAGTGATTATTTTGCTTTTTTGTGGCTTATTAGCATATGCAGGAGTAGAAGTCACCATGGGGATGTTAGATGAAACAACTGATGACCTTAAAATTCCGGTCGCTCCATTTCGTTTTATTGTAGTCATTGTGTTTATTTTACTAGCCCTTTTAATAGTAGCAGGGAAGAATATTAGTAAAGGAGGCGAGGAATAGTGGAACCATTTACAGTTGGTATCATATGTATGGTCGCCTTCTTTTTAATGATTATCATTGGTGTACCTGTGGGGATTGGAATGGCTTTGACCGGTTTTGCAGGGTTTGCATATATCGTCTCAACGACTGCGTCAATTGGGAAGATTGCTTTAATTCCATTTACTACCATAACAGATTATAACTTTGCGGTTATACCAGCTTTTATTTTAATGGCGCAGATCTTTGGAGTATCTGGATTTGGTGCTAAGTTGTATGATCTTTGTGAAAAGTTATTAGGATATCACCGTGGAGGATTAGCGTTAGCAACTGTTGTAGCATCAGCTGTGTTTGCAGCGATCAGCTCTTCAACAATTGCTACAGTTGTGACGATTGGGGTTATCGCTATTCCTGAGATGATGAGGCGTAATTACGACCCCGGTTTAGCCGGTGCATCAGTTGCGGCTGCCGGGGGACTTGGTATTTTAATCCCACCAAGTGCAATTCTTATTCTTTACGCACTTATGACAGAACAATCCATTCGTGCATTGTTTGTTGCTGGAATTGTTCCAGGGATGATACTAGCTATTGCATATGTAATTACGATAGCAATCATATGCCGTATAAATCCTGACTTAGCCCCAGGTACAGGAGAACGCTATTCGTTTAAAGAAAAAATGAAAGCGTTAGCAGCTACGTGGGAAGTAATCGCCATCATCATTTTATCAATCGGTGGTTTATCGTGGGGATGGTTCACCCCAACAGAAGCTGGAGCCGTCGGTGCTGCAGGTGCAATCATAATTGCAATGGCTAGAAAAAAACTTACCTGGGAGAAACTAATGACATCACTTAAAGGGACAGCAGCAAATAGTGGTATGGTAGGGCTTATTATGATTGGTGCATTTACATTTAATTATTTTGTTGCCGTCACGACCATCCCACAAAAAATAGTCTCAACAATAAGTGGAATTGATGCATCACCCATATTGGTAATGTTAGTTGTAACTTTTATGTACTTGATTTTGGGAATGTTTATGGATTCATTATCGATGCTTTTATTAACAGTTCCATTTATGTTTCCAGTCGTTATAGCTTTGGGGTTTGATCCGCTTTGGTTTGGTATCTATGTTGTACTAGTTATGGAAATGGCTGTTATTACTCCTCCAGTTGGAATCAACGTATATGCTACAGCCGGGCTATTTAATTGGCTTACTTTGGAAAAAGTATTTAGAAGAGTAACGCCATTTGTAGTAGCTCAAATTGTCGTTATTCTGGTATTGTTGCTATTCCCAGATATAGTTACCTTTTTACCTGAATTACTAGATTAAATTTAAAGGGAAACCGTATTGTATATTAATACTAGTGGTCTTTATTTAAGTCATATAGAGGTATTTTGCGATAATAAATATCGGGATATTTTAGATAATGATTAAATATTCCGATAAGTATTATAAAGAAACCAATTTCAGGGAGGAAAAAAAATGTTTAACATGAAAAAAAGAGCAGTTTCCCTATCAATTGCAGCCTTAATAGGGATTTCAGTACTTCTTACAGGATGCGGAAATTCATCCAATCCAACGACTAGCGAGACGAGTACTTCAGATTCTAACACTGCAGTAGAAGAAAAGGTAGATCCGGTCAATCTTAAATATGCGACATACGTATCTTCTAACCATTATCAAGGTCAAATAGATGAAGAGATGTTTAATCGAATCGAAGAACAATCAAATGGCTCAATTAAAGTTGATAGATTCTATGATGGAACATTAGTTGATGCGAAGGAATGGTACCAGGAAGTTCTGCGAGGATCGGCCGAGATTGCTCAAGCCGCAGTAGGATCAGAAAGAGACCGTTTTACTTTAGAATATTCTGTGGCAATGTTCAATTATGGAATTACTGATATGAAAACATTATTAGATTTTACTAGGGAACTTGCTGCTAATACACCAGAGATGGGAGCTGAGTATGAAGAAGTGGTTCCGCTTACTAGAATGTCTGCAGGTCAATCGTGGATTCATACAGTAAATAAGCCAATTCGTTCTGCTGCTGACTTTAAAGGTTTAAATCTTAAAGTTGCTGATGATGCTTCTGTGGCCTTAGTTAAGGCGTTAGGTGCAAATCCAATTAAATTACCAATCTCCGAAACTTATAGTGCACTAGAAAAAGGTACGATTGACGGCGTTATCACAGGAGCTGATCCGCTTAAAACATTTAAATTTGCAGAAGTAACTAAATATAACACTCGCTTACCTTATGCTACACCATGGATGAATTCAAAAATGATGAATAAAGAAGTGTTTGCTGGTTTAACTCCTGAACAGCAACAGGTCATAACAGAAAATGCCAAATGGTGGGAAGACCAGTTAATGGTTGGTCTTGAAAAAGAAGTACAGGCAGGTGTAGACCTAGCAATTGAAGAGGGAAATGAAATTATTGATTTATCACCCGAGGCAACAGCTGAAATCTTAGCAATTATGGAAGAAAATGCGAAAGCAGTGGCCGAAGAACTGGATGCAAAAGGTTTAAATGGAACTGAATTATTTAACAATGCAAGAAAAATTGCTGAGGAAATGAGTAAATAAATTCTTAATGTCTTAAATAGTAAAATATCTTAACGGTAGTGGGAATATGGAAAAGTCATTTAGAAAGTTTTCCATATTCCCTTATCTACCATATAAGATGAAGAAAGGAAGTTATTCAGTTGGATAATCAAAACGATAAACAGCTTGTAGATGGAACCTCAAGCCAGTCTAAGTGTCCGTTTAATCACGGGGATTTAGATTCATTGCTTGGACATAGGGATAATCGATTAACACATGATTTTGACCCGACGAGACCAGAAACTTTTACAAGTGCACATGAAGAGTATAAAGAACTAAGACAAAAATGTCCCGTTGCACATAGTGAAGCTTACGAAGGCTTTTGGGCACTTTTTAAACATAATGATGTAGTTAATATCTTAAAAAAGCCTGATACCTATGTCACTTCTGTTCAGAATGTTGTACCTAAGGTTTCTACCACAGGAAGAAGACCTCCACTACATTTGGACCCACCTGAACATACTCCATATCGAAGAACGTTAGATCCGTTCTTTACAGAAGAAAAGATGAAGGAGCTTGAACCTTTAGTTAGAAAGACAACAATTGACCTATTACAGCCGTATATCAATTCTGGTGGTGGGGATATTTGCGCTGAGTTTTCCCATCACTTACCGGGGTATGTATTTGCTAAGTTTTTTAATTTATCAACTGAATTGTCAATGAAAATTCGGGAGGTTACAAAGCTATATGTAAAAGCTTTGAACGAAGTAAATAAGCCTATGATTCAGGAAAAAAGCTTAGAGCTCTATGATATCGCACGAACCATTATTCAAAGTAGAAAAGATGAACCGATGGATCCAGCAGAAGATGTGACAAGTGCCTTTCTAGCGAGAAGGTACAAAGGTGAACCACTGCCTGATGAATTAATATTAGGTACGATCCGACAATTGATTGTAGTAGGAATGATTGCACCGGTTGTTTTTATTGGAAGTATGTCGGTTCATCTTGCACAAAATCCTGCTATTCAGGACAAATTACGTAATAATCTTTCACTTATTCCAGCTGCAATTGAAGAATACTTAAGGCTTTTTACACCTTATCGAGGATTTGCTAGAACACCTAATAAAGATGTCGTAATCGGTGGCCGTCTCATAAAAAAAGATGAACCAATTGCCGTTGTATTTGCCTCAGCAAATCGAGATGAAGAGGTCTTTCCAAATGGTGATGAATTTATCTTAAATCGTCCCAACATAAAAGAACATGTAGCATTTGGTATGGGACCACATCAATGTCCAGGCGCACCTCTTGCCCGAATGATGCTAAGTACAACTCTTAGAGAATTGTTAGTTCGAACAAAGAAAATAGAATTAGATGGTGAGGCTGTAATGACTCGTTTTCCGGAGTGGGGACCTGTTTCAGTACCATTAAAAATTGTTACCTGAGTTAAGTAGATTTTTAAAAAAAGTGTGACAAAGAGTAATAAAATAACACTTTGCTAGAGACGGTTAATATAATCGTTTCTAAATAAGAAGGAGGAACTTCGATGGGTAAACTATTAAAAGAATTGTCATTTATAAGTGGTTCATGGTCAGGTGAAGGGTTTGTAGTTGATTTTACTGAACCTGTATATTCTATGGTTTTTGGAAGTATACAAGCAGCAACCCCTCAAGGTGTGGTTGTTCATTGGGAAACTTTCAGATTTGAAGAGAAGGATCAGAATGTATTTTTGTATCCTGCTCAAATGGGAAGAGAAAGTGGTACTTATCTATTAAATAAATCTCCTGAGCTAGAGCGATTTGTATTTGAACCTTTTATAAGTACACAAATCCCAATTAAAGAAATCTACTTTCAAAAAGTAAACGAGGAACTAATCTTCGGTATTAAAGGTGAGATGGATAATCAGTCTTTCGACAAAGAATGGCAATTAAAAAAGCGTGCTACCTTGACAGAAGATGTGAGTATCGGATAAATAAAATAATGGAAAAAAGTATTGATGTCGATTTAATATCGACACCAATACTTTTTTTATTTCACAATAATGAAAGTAATTCAAAAATTTTATGAAGTGTGTTTTTTATCTATTTTAGGATGTTTGTTAAGGTACGGGCGATTCCTCTGCTAAGTTCAGCATAGTGATCGGAAATATAAACCGCTCCGTTATTATAGGAGACATTCTTGTTAAAAAGTGTCTCTGAGATAGGGCGCATAGGTACCATCAGTTGTCCATCCATTAGCACTACCTTTTGTTCTAAAGTTTCGATTCGGTTATTTACCGTTATCGCTGCATTTCCTTGTGAGAATGCAATGTTTGCCCCTTCAGGTGTAGTTACAATAGCTTGTTTCCCTTCACTTCGCAATTCTACTGCAGCTCCAAATGCGTGATTAAGGAATTGAACTGGTACATATATGCTATTATCAATGAGTGTAGGTCCACCATTTTGAAGAGGCACCACTTTATTATCTATAAATGCCTTATCCGCACCTACCACAATAGCTGTAGCATTTTTGTCGCCACTTGGGGAATCAATGGGTTCACTCGGAATAATTTCACCGTTTGGCCCACGTGAATAACCGCTTAATAACTCACTCCACATTGAATCCGCAGCATATACTTCTTGTCCATGTGGTGCATCTTTTACTTCGTTATATAAAAAGAGAGCACTTCCACCACGGTAGATCTCGAGATTATCCTTCCCATCAATGCGTATTTCTGGAATTAAATCATTTCCATTAACGTCCAACCAAAGTTTTTTATTAAAAGCATTCACTTCATCACGGCCGGCGGGGTCAAAAGAAACTTCTCTAGGAGGTGCAAGCACTATAATATCATCTTCACCACGCCATTGATGTACAGGTAATGGATTCGTAGGCTTGTCTATCTCTCCTTTTTCAAAAAATCCCCAGTGAGTAGGACCGATCGAGCTAGCAAGGCCTGCTAACATATCGCCATGCTTAACTGCAAACTGCAATGACATCATATCTCCGTTTGAAACACCATGCATATAAATACGAGAAGTATCAATATTGTACTCGGAAATAGCATAATCAATTAATTCTTTCAAATATTCTATATCTATTCCGTCCTTCTTGTTATCCCAACGATTCACAGAGTCTCTAACGTCAATATTAGATGATGAATTAGGGAAAATTACTATAAATCCATCACGCTCAGCTACAAGATGCCATCCGGTGCTTCTGGCTTGGTCATGCCCTGTACCTGATGCCCCGTGTAGTGAAACAACGAGCGGGACAGCTTGTTCACCTGTATAAGAGCTTGGCAGGTATTCGTACCATGTATGTGTCATACCTTCCAAAAATGTTCCTGTCTTTCTTTCCAAAGATTGTGGAAGTGCAAGATCATTAATGGACTCTCTTTGTTCTGTAGTTGGATCTGGAATAATGATCTGCGCTGAAGCACCAAGGGGGAAGGTTACCAAGCAGGCACCTATTAAAAACCCTTGTACAATACGATTTCGTTTCTTCATTATTTTACCTCCGTTCCTAAGGTTTTATTTTTTTGTATATTCTAAAAAATCATACAATTACTAAGTGAATTGGTACATACCCAAAAAGGGAGGTACACCCCCCTTTATAAGGGGGCGAGGGGAACCTATTGGTTTTAGTTAGGTTTTTAAGAGTGATAAAATAGTCCCGTGTTCCCGTAAAGCCTACACTATTTATCAACTTTTCCATACTTTACATTATAGAAGAAATATAAGAATACCTATTATTGCTAACTGTATTGAGGGGTAATTCAATAACAATCTTGTCGTTGAAGAGGGGTGTATATGAGTATTAATCCGAATGATTTGGTGATGAATGCAAAGTCAGCAATTTTGATCGAATGTAAGTCACGAGAAGTTTTATTTGAAAAAAATGTCCATATAAGATATCCGATGGCCAGTTTAACTAAATTGATGACTTTGTTATTAATTTTAAGGGAAATCGATAACGGAGGATTAAACTGGTCAGAGCCTGTTCGAGTAACAGAAAGGGCAACTCAAACCAGAGGGTCGAGATTATATTTAAAAGCCGGAGATGTACTTTCTGTTGAAGATATGTTTAAGGCGATTTTAATAAGCTCTGCAAATGATGCGGCTGAAGCTATGGCTGAACATATTTGTGGCTCAACTAAAATGTTTGTTCGAAAAATGAATAAATATGCTAAAAAGTATAAATTACGCAACACTCATTATATGAATCCTCATGGGTTACCCCGTAAAAATCACTTTTCCACTGCATTCGATGTCGCTCAACTTGCAATTAGATTAGTAAGTCGACAGGAGATTTTAACATACTCTCATCGAAAACATGATTATATTTATCAAGGAGAAATTAAGAAAATATATAACACCAATCAGTTGTTAACTAGAATGGTAGAAGTTGATGGTTTGAAAACCGGATATACACCTCAGGCCGGCTACTGCTTAGCTGCTAGTGCAAGAAAAAACGGAATCCATCTCGTTGCCGTTATCTTAGGTGAACCAAGTATGGAAAAGCGAGATGAAGAAATGATGGAGTTATTAAACTACGGCTTTGCACTATTTTAGTAATGAAGAAAACAGTATAACGGCTCCAACAGGTAGGATATATGTAAAATAAAAAAATTAATGAAAGAGGGAAAAATTTTAGATGTTTAATTTTCAAAAGCTACCACAGGTGGTTGATGTTCGGCACAAACTTGAAAGAGCCAGGAAATACAATGATTATGGAGTTGAATCAAAAACTGATATTGCCATTCATCACAGTTCAACACCTGGTGGAGACGCCATAAACTTCTCAAAATACCACCTGGAACATAATGGTTGGTATGGAGGTTTGGGCTATCATTTCGTCATCACAAAATCGGGTGAAATTCAGTGGGGCAATGATTTAGGTGCAAGAAGTTATCATGTGGGAAAGGCTAACAAATATTCTCTTGGAATTTGTGTAGTGGGGGATTTCTTAATAGAAGAACCTACGGATGCTCAGAAGAAATCCTTAGTTGAATTACACGCTGCCCTCGTCAAAGATTTGCCAAATTATAAACGAACATTGGGGCATTCAGATTATAAACAATATAACTGGAAAGAATGTCCTGTTTTTGATTGGAGAGCAATTATTTTTGGTGGGAACAATCTGAACATAAAAGATCGATGAAATTCGTGAACAAAGAAGTGGTCAATTTTTACTAAAAGGGGTCACATCTCAATAAAAAAACATATATTAATGTAATTCAACATCTATGCTCATATTTAGTAACGGGAATGATTTCGTATTATACTTTTCTAGGAATAATATGCGCTTAGATATCATATTTGAGACTATGATTTTATATTCAAACAAAAACTTAATCTAAGTTTTATAGAACGATAAAATGTTGCTCATTTGGATAATTAGTAAAATGGAAAGGTGTGTATAATGAGTAACTCAGAACATAACAATCGCTTAATAGATTCAACAATTCATAACGATAATAGGTTGTTCGACGACAAGAAAAAAAAAGAATTGGTGGTAGGAATCTTAATAAATACTCCAATCCCTAATACAGTAGAGAAATTAATGTATTCCTATATGAAAAAGCCGTTAGTGGTGTATGCATTTACCCATAATGATATTGATTGGAACCAAAATACTGTAAACGGTTATTTCATTTCCTATTCTGAAAGCACTTCAAAAAATGAAATGGGGCATACATGGTCTCGTGGGACATTTCCATTACCAGATGTTATTTATAATAGGGTTACATCCAAAAGAATATATCATCGTAAGGACTTCAAATTATTTCTTGAGACAATCATAGAATGTAAAAAACCGCCAATCATTAATCCTTACTTTTTCGATAAAGCAACGATTCATCGTTATTTATTGAAAAATGAATCACTAGAACCGTATATCCCCAAAACATATATTTCTCCACGGCCGAAAGATGTCAAAAGATTGATAACTTCCTACAAAACTGTATTTCTTAAACCATCTCACGGGACTTATGGTATCGGAATCTATAAGATTACCCAACTAGAGAATGGCAGCTATTTATGTGAATCACGTTTTAATAATGAATACAAGTCTATACAATTCGCGTCCATTACTTCATTATTCAAAAGAATACTACCTAAAAGAAAAAGACTAAGATATATTGCTCAGCAGGGTATTCATTTAGCTAACCTTAACAATTCATTTTTCGACTTTCGAATTCACATGAATAAGAACGGAGAGAATCAATGGCATGCTAGCGCAATTGGAGCGAATGTGGTGGACCTATCTAACGTAACTACACATGGAGGGTGGATAAAACCATATAATGAAGTATTAGAACCAGTGTTTGGTCATTTAAGTTCAGATATTACTGAAAAAATAAAACTAGTATCCTTACAGTGTGCTGAAACGATTGAACGAAATTTAACCTATAATTTAGGTGAATTGGGTTTGGATATAGGTGTTGATCATAAAGGTCATATATGGATATTGGAAGTGAATGCAAGGCCAGGTGTCCATATTTTTGAGCACTCTAAATTGAAGGAGAACTTTGATCAAAGTATTCAATCTATGATTGATTATTTTTCATACTTAGCCCAACTTTGAACTTTCGCAGCACAAACAAAGGTTGGTAAGAACCTAAATGCAGCAAAGTACAGTGTAAGGCTGATCCAACAGTAAGTTGGGATACAGCCTTTTCTTTTTTCTATCAATGGTAAAAGGAATTTATAAAAGTAGGAAGGGGGGGAGAGTCATGCAGTTAAATCTCAAAACTATTAGAGCCATTATCACAGGAAAGCTTGAAAGAATGATAAATATATGGAAGGGTAAAGGCGGAACGGCAAAACCTGGAATTGTAGCACGAAGGATAAATAATAACATTTTACGAGAGTTAGCGAAAAAAGTTAATACGATTATTTTTATAACTGGAACAAATGGAAAAACAACCATTTCTAATTTACTAGTTTCAATTTTGAATGAAAGTGGAAAAAAAGTGTTCTCGAACTATGAAGGGGCGAATTTAATATCTGGAATTACAACAACATTTATTAGAGCAGCTAAAATTACAGGAAAGTTAGATTATGAATATGCTGTTATAGAAGTCGATGAAGCGACAATGTCAAAATTGGTCAAGGAAATAAATGACCCATCATTTATCATAGTCAATAATTTTTTTCGTGATCAATTAGATCGGTATGGAGAAATTGACGTATTGGTGCAGAAAGTCGCGGATGCAATAAAGGAAACTAACGCAAGACTTGTTTTAAATGGGGATGATCCCTTAACAGTTAGACTTAATCAGCTTTCTAATCCCAAAGTATTTTTTGGTTTAAGCAAACATGCCCATCAATTTGAGTTGCAGCAAATAACCGAATCAAAATACTGTCCGTCCTGTAAAAGAGAACTTAACTATACGCACATTCATTACGGACAGCTAGGTTATTTTGAATGTAAGTGTGGATTTAAACGTCCGGATATCTTATATGAAGCTGTTTCTATTAATGGACAAAAATTCACGGTTTCTACAGTCGAATATGAGCTTGGTATTAAAGGCATACACAATATTTATAATGCTTTGGCAGTCATTTCGGTGGCAAAGGAGTTAGGAATTAGCGAAGAATGTATTAAAAAAGGACTACGTTCTTATAAAGCAATAAATGGTAGAATGCAAACTATTTCCTTAAATGGAATTGAGCATATATTAAATCTTGTTAAAAACCCTGTTGGTTTGAATATTTCTTTATCTGAGGTTTTGGAAACAAAGGAACCCAAACAAGTCTGTCTCTATCTAAATGATTTAGATTTAGACGGGACGGATATTTCATGGATTTGGGATGCTGATTTGGAGCGATTATGCCGTGAAGATATAGTGGGAGTGTGGTGTTCAGGGACGAGAGCTTACGATATGGCCCTACGAATGAAGTATGCAGGTATTGATGATGTTAAAATAACAATTAGGAGCTCTACAGAAGAAACTGTACGTTTATCTGTGGAGAAAGGTATAAAAACATATCATTTACCTAACTACACAGCACTAGAACCTGTAAGGAAAAGTTTAACGATGATAAGAGGGAGTTATTAAAAATGGAATTAACCTTACTCCACTTTTTTCCGGATAGATTAAATCTTTATGGTGATCGAGGAAATATTCTTGTATTGAAAAAAAGATGTGAATGGAGGAATATTAAGCTTAACATAAAAAAAATAACGGGAGTAGACGGCATTCAAAGTCACTTAAACGGTGCAGACATTCTTTTTATAGGCGGTGGGAGCGATCGCGAGCAAAGTATTGTCACATTACAACTTCATAAAATAAAAAAAGAGTTCCAAGCAATGGTCGAAGATGGAGTCGCAGCATTGACCATTTGTGGTGGCTATCAATTTTTAGGTAGTTATTATGAACTTTCAAATGGATTGAAATTAAAAGGGCTAGAGGTTTTGGATTTCTATACCCTGTCAAAGCCAACTAGATTAATAGGAAATTTACTGATGGAAACAAAGGATATGGGGACTATTGTAGGTTTCGAAAACCATGTTGGACGGACATATCATGAATATGAATCATTTGGCACAGTAATTTCAGGATTCGGAAACAATGGAGAAGATGCTAAAGAAGGTTTACGTTATAAAAATCTGATCGGAACATACTTACATGGACCACTCCTTCCCAAAAATCCGACTGTTGCAGATTGGCTTTTGGAAGTGGCATTAAAACGAAAATACGGTAGTATTGCATTAGAACCGCTCAATGATAATCTGGAAAACTTAGCAAAACAATTTATCTGGGAGCACAGACAAAGAAACTGATATAACCAAATTTAATGGTTTTCATGGGGATGGTCTCCTGATACAGGCTCTGCGTGATTTGTAGCAGGAGAAAAGTCTCCATGAATCTTTCAAATCACTTCGTAAAATACTAACGTATATGCTATAGTTAATAAGCCATTTTAATAACAAACATTGGCATTAATAAATGAAAAGAGACGTGATTAACCTTGCCTGATTTTTTACAACTTGGAATTCGAAAACAAATTAATCATACATTAAAGTCACTAGGACTTTTAACTCCTACCTCAATACAGGAAAGGACGATTCCCTCTGTTCTTGAGGGTAAGGATGTGATTGCCCAAGCGCAAACTGGAACGGGAAAGACGTTGGCGTTTGTGCTGCCAATCCTTGAAAAAATTGATGCAAACAAACCGGTCTTACAAGCCCTTATTTTGACACCCACAAGAGAACTTGCTCAGCAGATTTCAAAAGAAATAAAGAAAATGATAGAGAACTTAGAAGGCGTTAAGGTATTAGCTGTGTACGGTGGTCAGGATGTTGAGCATCAATTGAAAAAATTAAAGGGTGGTCAACATATTATTGTTGCAACTCCTGGTCGGTTATTGGATCATATTCGCCGCGGAACAGTTGACCTTTCAACCATTCAGATGTTTGTACTTGACGAAGCGGATCAAATGTTACATATGGGGTTCCTTCCCGAGGTAGAAGACATTATATATGAAACATACTCGACGCGCCAAACGATGCTGTTTTCAGCAACAATGCCAAACGAAATTAAATCTCTTGCTAAAAAATATTTGGTAGACCCAGAGATCATTGAAGTCAAAGAAAAAAAAGTAACGGTAGCTGAGATTAAACAAGTTGTTATTGAAACAACCGATCGCAGGAAACAAGCAACTTTATTGCATTTAATTCAAGAACATCGCCCTTTTCTAGGAATTATTTTCTGTCGTACAAAAGCTCGTGCCAAAAAGCTTTATGAGGTCCTGATTGCTAATGGATATGAAGTAGACGAGCTGCACGGTGACTTACCTCAGTCAAAACGTGAAAAAGCGATGAAACGATTCCGAGAAGCAAAATCTCAGTTTTTAGTTGCAACAGACGTTGCAGCAAGAGGTCTTGATGTAGAAGGAGTGACACATGTTTTTAACTATGATATACCACAGGATGTTGAAAGCTATGTTCACAGAATTGGACGTACTGGCCGAGCGGGCGGGAATGGTGTTGCCATTACTTTAGTTGCACCTAAGGATATCGAGTTCTTACAAATGATTGAAAAAGGGATTCATCAAACACTAGAAAAACAAGTCATTAAAGGAATTAGTATCCCTGATCGTGAGGATTATGAAAAAGAAAGAAATGAGCAAATAAGAAAAGCTAGACGTTCTGAAGACAGCGGATATGTCAGGAGGAAAGGTGCAGATACACCTTTTAGAAAAAAAATAAATGATAGTCGTCCCAAAAGCAAGTCAAGGTTTTCATCAAAAGGTAGAAGAGGTAGTCGATAAAGGTCTCATTTGAGAAAAATAGTCAGTATAAGCACCAATTGTCTATAATAATGACAATTGGTGCTGTTTTTGATTGTCATTTATTTTTCGAAAAACATAGAGAACGCTATAATTATTATGGATATTAGTTCAGTACTATAGACGGAAGCTGGCGAAAATGTATTTATAGGGCACTTATGATACAATATTTGCAACTTTTAAAAAAAATTACTCACATGTTCCGCATAGAGCAACACGTATGTTGTATACGAAACAATAAACAATTAACATAAAGACATAGATAAACCTAAATAATATTTGTTAGCTTTAAGGAGGAAAAAATTATGGCGGTACAAACACAAACGGTTGTAGAAAAGACTGTAAAACCTTTTAACTGTTTACACTATATTGATGGTAAATTTGTAGAATCTCTTAATAAAAAAACATTTAATAATGTTAATCCAGTAACAGAGGAAATATATGGTACTGTTGCGGAAGGTGGAACAGAAGAAATAAATTTAGCGGTTCAAGCAGCAAAACGTGCTTTTGAAGAAGGACCATGGGGAAAAATGAGCACAAAGGAACGTTCAAAAATTATCCGCAAAGTTGGCGATATTCTTGAAGCGCGACAAGAAGAAATCGCACAATTAGAATCATTAGATACGGGTAAGCACCTTAAGTTCTCTCGTCACGTTGATGCACCACGGGCCGCAGCAAACTTTCATTTCTTTGCTGATTACATGATGTCTGTGGGAACAGAATCTTTCAAGGATGATACACATAATGCGATTAACTACGGACATCGCCGTCCAATCGGAGTAGTTGGATTAATTCAACCATGGAATCTTCCATTATTCTTATTAACATGGAAATTAGCTCCAGCACTTGCAGCAGGATGTACTGTAGTAATTAAGCCATCTGAATTAACGCCAATGACAGCAACAAAATTAATGGAAATTCTAAAAGAAGCGGGCGTTCCGGATGGAGTTGTAAACTTGGTTCACGGCTTTGGACCTGGTGCTGGAAGTGCAATCAATAAACATCCAGACATTGCAGGGATCGGCTTTATCGGTCAAGTAAGCACGGGTGCTAGAATCATGGCTGAGGCTGCTCCTACATTGAAAAAGCTTTCAATGGAATTGGGCGGTAAAAACCCTAATATCATTTTTGCGGATGTGAATATTGATGAAGTTGTGGAAACAACTATCCGATCAAGCTTTACAAATCAAGGGGAAGTTTGTGTATGTGGTTCAAGAATTTATGTTGAACGACCTATTTATGAAAAGTTCGTAGAAAAATTTGCAGCCAAAACACGAGAATTAAAAGTTGGCGACCCATTTGATATGGACAACGACCAAGGTGCATTAGTTGCTAAAGTACATTATGATAAAGTAATGAGCTATTTGAAAATTGCGGAAGAGGAAGGCGGTACTTTCGTTACAGGTGGTAAACGTCCTGAAGGATTGGATAAAGGATATTTCATCGAACCAACGATTATCACAGGTTTAGATGACAGCTCACGTTGTGTTCGTGAAGAAATTTTCGGACCAGTTGTTACAGTGATTCCGTTCGACACAGAAGAAGAAGTGATTGCAGCAGCAAATGATACTCGTATGGGCTTAAGTAATACAATTTGGACGAATGATATCCGTCGCGCACACCGTGTAGCCCAATCAATTCAATCTGGATTATCCTATATTAACTGCTGGTTTGTTCGTGACCTACGAACTCCATTCGGTGGTACGAAAGATAGTGGACTAGGCCGTGTTGGTGGCGTTCATAGTTGGGAATTCTACACTGAACTAACTAATATTTGTGTGAAACTATAATTCTTGTTTAAAATATTGCAACTGTTGAAGTGAAAAGGCCAGGAGTGGGGGCTGTTAGTTTACCTAACAAATATTTCATATATTTATGATACTTTTTATAATACAACCTTACCTGTGAATTATTGGGTAAGGTTGTTTTCCCTTTTCTGAAACTTTATCGTTTTGGAGAACGGCATAGATTTTCATTTTGACGGTTCATTCTCTTGGGTCGATGAAGAGAGGTATGTATGATCTTTTTTCGGTGATTTCCTCTTCATCGGGTGTATGAAGAGGTTTGAATGATGTTTTACACTGTTGTTTCCTCTTCATCGGGTGTATGAAGAGGTTTGAATGATGTTTTATGCCGTTGTTTCCTCTTCATCAGGTGTATGAAGGGGTTTCAATGATCATTTATGCCGTTGTTTCCTCTTCATCGGGTGTATGAAGAGGTTTAAAAGATGTATTATGCCGTTGTTTCCTCTTCATCAGGTGTATGAAAGGGTTTCAATGATCATTTATGCCGTTGTTTCCTCTTCATCGGGTGTATGAAGAGGTTTAAAAGATGTTTTATGCCGTTGTTTCCTCTTCATCGGGTGTATGAAGAGGTTTGAATGATGTTTTATGCCGTTGTTTCCTCTTCATCGGGTGTATGAAGGGGTTAACCCAAGCGTTAATCGCGGAGTATCCTTTTTATTAATTAAATGAAGAATTTTCTCCTATCTATTTTCCGAAACTTTCCCCTTTCTTGTTCTCTTACTTACTTCTAATGTTTAATAGTAGTCGGCAGGAAATGTTATTAATATAGGATTTCGTTACAAGTAAGGATGTTTATAGGTGTTTTTCCTACTTTATGTAGGTAGCTTTTTGATGGAAATAATTTTATCGTTAAGTAAGGGAATAAATGATTTAAATTTTCTAAATTTTTTAAATATGACGTATAAGGAAGTGAAAACTACTTATGTTTAAAGAGCGATATAGTATGTCTTTATCTCAATTACTTGATTCCGCTTTAGCGTTAAAACCGGATCTTGAAGTAATATACGATGGAGTAAGAAGACTCACTTATAAAGAGCTAAATCTAGAGGCTAGTGAGCTAGCTTCAGGTTTACATCAATTAGGTATTACTAAAGGTGATCGTGTAGCAGTGAGCTTGCCAAATTGGCATGAGTTTATCGTCATTCAATTTGCATTAGCAAAATTAGGAGCCATACTTATTCCGTTTAACACACGCTTTAAAAAAGAGGAAGTAACTTATATTTTAAACAATTCAGGTGCTAAAGTTGTTTTCTTCCCAGAGGAATTTGATCATATTAATCACTTTAATCAATACCAAGAAATAAAGGAGAATATACCTACATTAGAGCATCTAGTAGCTGTTCGTTTTCATTCAAATGAAATAGAAAGCTATGAAAACTTGTTACGAGCAGGGAAAGTGAAACAAGCCCCAAAGGTAGAGATCGATCCGATCGAGGATGTTTATGCAATTTTATATACATCTGGAACAACAGGGAAACCAAAGGGAGCGATGTTAACACATAAAAATCTTGTTCATACAGCTGTTGCGGGAGCTGAATGTATGAAATGTTCACCAAATGATGTTTTCTTACTTCCAACACCGGCGTTTCACGTGATGGGACTTATGTTCGTTTTACGTGTTATTGCGTCAGCCAGCAGAATGGTGTTGATGGAAGTATTTAAACCAGAAAAGGCATTAGCTTTGGTTGAACAAGAAAAGGTTACCATCCATCCTGGGGTTCCTACCATGTTTATTCTAGAATTGAACCATCCGAACTTTAGTAAATATGATCTTTCATCGCTGAGAACAGGCGAAATGGGAGGAGCACCTGCACCCGTAGAAATTATAAGACGTATTCGAGAAGAAAT
The DNA here is from genome assembly GCF_900240995.1 of Bacillus sp. Marseille-P3661. Lineage (NCBI taxonomy): Bacteria > Bacillati > Bacillota > Bacilli > Caryophanales > Bacillaceae > Bacillus > Bacillus sp. Marseille-P3661. The sequence continues at coordinate 1,814,695 of NZ_LT965953.1, read as the reverse complement.
GGGAATTAATATTTTAATAGGTTATGGAATGACGGAAACCTCTCCTACTTTATCATTAACTAGCTTTGATGATGATGATCTGGTAAGAGCCGAGACCGTTGGCAGACCATTGCCTGGAGTAGAGGTAAAAGTAGTTGATGGCAATAGAAATGAAGTGGCGATTGGGGAAGTAGGAGAGCTGGCGTGTAAAAGCTTTGGCTTAATGAAGGGTTACTATAACATGCCCGAGAAAACTTATGAGACTATTGATGAACAAGGCTGGTACTATACGGGTGATTTGGCTACCATTGATCAAAAAGGATACATAAGAATTGTAGGCCGTAAGAAAGAAATGATCATTCGCGGGGGCTACAATATCTATCCTCGTGAGGTAGAGGAATATTTTTACACCCACCCATATGTAAATAACGTTGCTATATTGGGGCTGCCAGATACAGTTCTTGGAGAGATTTCTTGTGCTTGCATCCAATTGAAAGCGGGTACAATAAGTTCCGAAGAAGAAATGCTTTCTTTTATTAAAGAGAAAGTAGCAGATTATAAAGTTCCAGACAAAATTGTATTCGTAGAAGACTTTCCAATGACACCATCAGGGAAAATCAAAAAAATAGAATTACAGAGTCAGTTAAAAGAACAGGTTCAATTACGCTAAAAACTTAAATTATATAAATATAACTTACTTAAATTTAATCCAAAGGAGAGAAAAAAAACTATGTCAAAATCACTTAAAGTTGGAGTTGTCGGCGCAGGAAATATGGGGTCAGGAATTGCACAAAAAATGGCTCAAGAAGGTTTGAATGTTACATTGGTTGATCTGACTGAAGAGCAGGTTCAACGAGGAGTCTCCATTATAAGCTCTACCCTGAAAGAAGGTATTGATCGAGGGATTTTCACCGAGCAACAAGTCACTAATACATTAAATCGCATTCATGCGACATCTGACTATGATGCATTAAAGGATGTTGATTTAGTTGTAGAGGCAGTATTTGAAGATAAAGAGATAAAGGGAAGCCTTTTTGCTAAGCTTGATAAAATTTGTGATGAAAAAACTATCTTTGCAACGAACACATCAGGGATTTATATAAGAGACCTTGCTAAATATACAAACCGTCCAGAGAAATTCATTGGTATGCATTACTTCTATCATCCTGCAAAAAATAGATTAGTAGAGGTAATCCCTCATGAAGGAACTTCTAAAGAGACGATTGAGACTACACTTCTAATTGGAAAACTTCATAATAAAACATGTATTGTCGTAAAAGACTCTCCTGGCTTTGCTGTAAATCGTTACTTTACGACGTTCCTTTCAGAATCTATTTATTTATTAGATCAAGGGGTAGCGAATACCGCTACAATTGATGCAGCAGCGAAACAAGGTTTTGAAATTGGAATGGGTCCTTTTGAGTTAATGAATGTGACAGGATTACCAATTGCATTACATGTCACTAACTATATGGGTAAGGAAGTAAGTGAATTTTATTTCGCACCGGATATACTTAGAAAACAAGTGGAGTTGAAACAGGATTGGGATCTTAGTGACGAGGTAGATGAAACAAAATTTGATGAAATTAATCAGCATTTATATGCAACAATTTTTGGTGTTGCTGGTGCACAGGTAGATGAAGGCGTTGCCACAATTGAAGATACAGATCGTGGAGCTAAAATTGGGCTACGATGGACCTTAGGACCATTTGAATTAATTAATAAAGTGGGCGTGGAAAAGGCATACGAAATGGTAAAAGAATTATATGAAGCAAGACCAGGTTTCCATTTGCCACAAGTATTAAAAGCTCAAGCTGACAAGGGCGTGCCTTTTGAATTTAAATATGTTGATTTGGAAGTAAAGAATGAGGTTGCGTACATTACGATCAACCGTCCGGAAGCAATGAACGCGTTAAATCCAGTGGTTGTCGATCAATTAGAAAAGGCGTTTGATCAAGCTGAAAAAGATCCGCAAGTTAAGGGGATTGCTATACAAGGTGCTGGAAAAGCTTTCGTAGCAGGTGCTGATATCAAACACTTTATCGAATGTATAAAAACTAATAATATTGATGTAAATGTAGAGTTCACAAGAAAAGGTCATGAGTTATTTAGAAAATTCGAAACGTCTGAAAAATTAACGATTGCTGTTCTAGATGGTCTTTCACTTGGCGGCGGCAGCGAGCTAGCACTGGCATGTCAAGCGATCGTTGCGACAAGCCAAGGCTCAATGGGCTTCCCTGAAAGCGGTCTAGGTATTTACCCAGGATTAGGCGGAATGTTGCGCACAAACCACCAAATCGGTAAAGAATTAGCTAAATATTTTACGTTTACAGGAAAGCAAATCACAGCTCAAACAGCGAAAGAATTAGGAATTGTGACAGAGCTTGTTGAGATGGAGGAAATCGAAGCTACAATTGAAAAGCTTGTAGCGAATGGTAAAGTTGATAAATATGCTAAGAGAGAAATCCCTACTTCTTACGCTGTATACCAACAAGCGTTTTCTGATGAAAATGTGGAACGCATGCTAAATGGTGAAAAGCCACAAGGAATCGATGAGCAACTTGCTGATAAACTATTAAAAACTCTATCTTATAAGGGATTAATTGCTTTAGAAACAATGAATGACCTGATTAACAAGCAAGCCGAGATGTCTATTGCGGAAGGTATTGAGCTTGAATTAGCTGGCTTAGTTCCAATTTTCGAAACGGAAGATGCATTAATTGGTTTAATTGCTGTTACAGAAGGGAAACGCCCTGTGTTTAAAACGAAGTTAGTAGTAGGAAGGGCATAAAAAAGATGAGCATGTTTACGAAAGCATTTATACCCTATGGCGGTTATTATACGACACCATTTAGTAAATGGCAGGGAACTTTACAAAATGAAAATTCGATTGAATTAGGCGCCAACACTAGTAAAAAGTGGTTTAAATCAAGGCACTTAAACCCAAATGAAGAATTGGATTATCTATATCTCGGGATTACAATCGGGCAAAAAAGTGTGTTTTATGGTGCGTCATGGGCTTCCACAATGATGGGCGCTCCTGATATCCCTGGTCAAACCGTAATGCATGCTTGTGCAACGTCGACGACATCGGTCTACAATGCAGCGGCTGCCGTTGAACTAGGAAATGCCAACGCTGCCTATTGCCTGTTAGTCGATCGATGCTCTAATGGCCCTCATACAATTTGGCCAAATCCAAAAGGACCTGGTGGTGAGGTCCTTTCGGAAAATTGGAATATGGACAATATGGCAGCAGATCCATCCACTGGAATCGGTATGATTTATACGGCAGAAAGAGTTGCTAAAGAAAACGGGTTCACCAAGGAAGAGGCAGATGAACTAACGTTTCGGCGTTATGAGCAATATGCGGATTCACTAAAAGATGATCGCGCCTTTCAAAAGCGTTATATGCTTCCGGTTGAAATAAAGGTTTCAAAACGGCAGACAAAAGTGCTTGAAACAGATGAAGGTGTGAACGAAACATCAATCGAAGCACTGCGTAAGCTCCGACCAACGACTGAAAATGGAATTTTGACATTCGGTTGTCAAACCCATCCAGCTGATGGGAATGCTGGAATCATTGTAACTACACAAGAAAATGCAGCGCGTTTAAGCACTGACTCTAGTATTCCGGTTCAAGTGATTTCATATGGATACGCAAGAGGTGAGAAAGCTACGATGCCAGCAGCTCCGGTACCCGCTGTTAAAATGGCGCTAGATCGAGCTGGAATATCGATCAATGATTTGAAAGCCATTAAAACTCACAATCCATTTATCGTTAATGATATGTACTTAGCGAAGGAGTTTGGAATCGATGCGATGGATATGAACAATTATGGCAGCTCATTGGTGTTTGGTCATCCGCAAGGACCTACTGTAGGGCGTTTACTCATTGAAGCCATTGAAGAAACGGCTCTAAAAGGAGGTGGCTATGCACTAGCAGCAGGCTGTGCTGCAGGTGATAATGGTGCGGCGATTATTGTGAAGGTAGGCTAATTCGCTAATCTGAATAAAACAATATAATCACTTTAAATGTTCAAGTAATTCTATTTGAAATAAAGCAAACCCCTTCCAAGACGGAAGGGGTTTTTGACAATATGTTATAACTAAATGAAAGCTTTTGAGTTAAGATTTTCTACATAATACTCGGGTTTGACTGCACCGCGTTCATGTAGTTCACGAAGTAAACAACGGTATTTGGATAAACATAGTTCACCTTGTATATATCTTAGCTGAACAAAATCTAATAATTGATTGATATTTGGGAGCTTCTGTTTTTTATGAAGTATGTAATCATTCATCAGTTCTTCAAAAGACATTACGACAAAACCCCTTTCTTTTGTTAGCGCTTTCAATTATCATTATAGCATGGATTTATAGTAAACTTATATTTTTGGAATTTTTAAATTTTTAAGTTTAAAAATATTCTCAGTAGAGTTATGGTGAAAAGTGATGACCTAAGTAAAATAAATAACATTATGGAATTTCTAATCTATATACCTATACAATTATTAAAAATAGATTAAATCTTCAAAAAGAGTGAAAAAACTGTTATTTACTTGTAATTTTTTGTATAAAATTTTGCTTAATATTAAAAAATGTATGCAAATTAGAAACAGTTGAAAATCAACTAGTTTTTCGGGAGGAATCTAAATGGAAATTATAAACATCCTTGTAGCGGGTCCCTATGAGGAGGACTTTCAAAAACAATTACCAACATCAATTCATCCAAATTTCCGTTTTGTTGCTATTGAAGAAATTACTGAAGGGGATTTAGCATGGGCGGACGCTTATGTTGGATTTGAACCTGCTCCTCAATTTGACTTATCTCAATTAAAATGGATTCATTCCTTTAATGCCGGAGTCAATAACTATTTAGCCCTGAATGGCTGGGAAGAAAATGATGTACTTTTAACAAGGACTGTTTGTTCATTTGGGGAAAGAATTAGTGAATACTGTTTAAGTTATGTGTTAAAGGACCTTCAGTATCAGAAGTATTTTGAGACTAGACAGCAAGAGAAGAAGTGGATTCAAAGAACACCGAAAATGGTTAAGGATCAGACAATTGTAGTGTTTGGAACGGGGGAAATTGGACAGGTGCTAGCCCGTAGCTTTAGTTTGCTTGGTGCGACCGTTATGGGAGTTTCGAAAAGCGGTACATCAAAAGACTATTTTCATAAGGTAATACCAACCTCTGCGGCGTCTTCAGTTTTACCTATAGCAGATTGGGTGATTAGCACACTACCATTAACAAAGGAAACAAATGGAATTTTTAATAGCAAATTGTTTAGTTATTTTAATAGCGCAGCTTTCATTAATGTTGGTAGAGGAGCAACTGTGGACGAGACGGCTTTAATGGAGGCCTTGAATACTGGAAAGGTACGCCAAGCTGTGTTGGATGTGTTCTCAACGGAACCTCTACTTGAAGATTCACCATTATGGGAACGTGAGGATGTCATTATTACACCCCATATTTCTGCTGTAACAGAACTAGATGAGGCGGTTGCTTGTTTTATCGATACGTTAAAAAAAGTCGAACAAAACGAGGATTTACATAATAGGGTGGATATAGAAAAGGGCTATTGAGGAACTCCGCAAAGCCGCGTAATTTGTGACTATAAGGAACTGAATGTCCGGCAAAAACAGTATGCGGACATATGATTCGTTATCCCTCCAAAAAAGACTGTTTCACAGAGTTTTGCGAACAATGGGTACGCTATTCCATCCAAACAGAGTCCCAAGATGCTGAAAACGACTAAATAAGGTATTGAATGTCCGGAAAACTCCGCAAAGCCGCGTAATTTGTGAGTATAAGGAACTGAAAGTCCGACTAAAACAGAATTCGGACAAATGGTTGAAACCAACATACATTATAGTAGAATTTCTGTTTAGAAAATGAGGTATAGAAATTATGATAAGTACAACAATGGTTGGAATTGGAAGACTAGGAAGGGCACTGATGAGCCAATGGGATAAAATTGATGAAGAAATAGGGATTTTTCATCCATCTGATGATAAAGTCAAAAGCTTTACTGCCCATTTTAATAAAGCAGTTCCCATCTGCGGAAAAAAATTAACCGATATGAAGACCATTATTTTAGCGTTACCTGCAGCACAGGTGTCAAAATTCATCCAACAATCTCATTATTCACATGTGACCTATGTTAATATGGCTACTGCTCTCAATACGGCTCAGCTTCAAAAGGAATTTCCGGACATACAGATCGTGAGTATGAAGTTTGTTGGTCATGCTCAAGACTTGTACGTTAATGGAGATGGCTATTTTATCACAGAAAGCTATGTTCCTGAACATGTAAAGAGCCTATTTTCAACTATCGGATTAGTCAAAAAGGGAGATCCAGAAATTGTCAATCAAATTAACAAGTGGGCTACTTATTATGGAATCAAAGCTGCGGTTGAGTTAGAAACACACCTTAAAGGAAAACATTTTGATGATAAATTAATTAATCGTGCTCTTTCTTCCATTACTCCGGAAGTGATCAAATCCTACCAAAAAGGAGATTTAGGTCATTTTGCACAAACCGTTGCAAAAGAAGTGAAGGAATCACTGGGGAATAATCATAAAATGGGGTGAGGGTATCAAAGGGACGGTTCTCAAGCTGCCGCTGATGAGAGAATTTTAGCATGTGATCGGTCCCAATGAAGCCTATCTTTACTACCTATAAATAGGTAACATGATCTGAAACGTTGTTAAATGATCATCTGGGATGCAAATAATGTTGCCATTATGTTTTTCGACGATATTTTTACAGACAAATAAGCCGATTCCAGTACCTAATTTCTTTGTCGTATAAAATGGTTCGAAAATAAATTTTACTAGATCTGAATTTATTGCTGGACCATTATTGGAGATGCTAATCGTAATTTGTTCACCGTTTACTTCGGTATGAATGTTAATTTTTCTATCTTTTCTTGCTTCGCATACAGCATCTACTGCATTCATTAATAGGTTTAGGAAAACTTGCTTTAATTCATTTCTATCGCCGATTACCTTTGTAGTATCATCTATATGAGAGGTAACGTCCACATTACCATCAACAATACTTGGGTATAAGAAATCAATCACTTCTTCTAATAAAGATTTGATCATAATTTCTTCATTCTTACTTTCAACTATGGTGTTCATCTTTGAAGTGTGAAGGAACTGTGTGATTCTGAATTTCAGCTGTTCGAGCTCTTTGCTAATCACCTCTAAATAAGGTAATGTGGGGTGGTCGTTTTTTAATAATTTAATAAATCCCATTACCGATGTAAGTGGGTTTCGGAATTCATGGACAAAACTAGAAGACATTTGTCCTAATATAGCCAATCTCTCTTTATGCGTTTGTGAAATATATAAATTTTTTTCTTGTAGTTTTATATCTTTTAATTCTGTGTATCTTGATACAGCAAAGTAACAGAATAAATCAAATTGGTTATTAATTAAGTCAACGATGGGTTGTATTTCTTCCAACTTGATTCCGGAATGGTTTACATATTTTACAATGATACTTCTACCTAGATTGACATTGTAAGTAAACTCCCCGATGTTGATATCCGCATCGACACGTTCCTGAGCAACTTTGTATGCCAATAATTTTATATCGTTTTCTGAGTAAGGACAGTTAATTGAATTTAGGATAATTTGATACATTAAGTAACCGTTATTTCTTATTAGTTCTCTATTGTCTTTGTTTCTGTGTACAACTATTTTTTCTTCCCATAAATCCAAAAATTCCTGCTCATTATTTTTTAGATATTGAACTAAATCTTTATAATCATTTTCTGTTTGAACATTTGTTTCCATCATAAGCCTACTTTCTAAATAATTATAAAAATAGTACATCATCATTACCAAAATAGTTCAAAATAATTATCGATATCTTTATTTAGATAAGGAAAATATACCACAGAAACTACAAAGAATATACATTACTTGTAAGAAAAAATGACAAGATATTAAAGTTTTTATAGAAATAATTATACTGGAACAGCTAACAGGAAAAGGTTATCCTGCTCCTGTGCCTAATTGTAGTACGAGAACAGCCCTACGATTCATTTGATTGATATATCAAAAAGATGAAAAATTGATTATTCTCTATTTTTACGATAATATAAAAAATGTCATAGTATAGTAGTCAGATTTTTATTTATCAGGGACATTTTACGTCCTGCATGGACAAAAAACGTCCCTATAGGCCTACATATAAAAGGAGTTGTTGCTATGTTAAAAGTAGAAGAGACAGGTACCCACTTGCGTAATGATGTTAAAAAGCTTGGCAATATGCTAGGAGAAATACTAGTACATCATGGTGGTATTTCACTTTTAAACAAAGTGGAATCGATACGTAAAACGACGATTGAATTAAGAAAAAATTACAATGATCAATCATACCAAGCATTAAAAGACGAAATTCGAAATTTAAAACCTCCGATGCGCCAACAAGTAATTCGCGCGTTCTCAATTTATTTCCACCTTGTTAATATTGCTGAACAAAACCATCGAATCCGCCGCAGACGTCAGTATCAGCTGCAAGTAGGTGGTGTTGTTCAACCATTTTCCCTAGAAAATGCGGTTCTTACTCTTAAAGAAAATAGCATTTCAGAAGAAGTGATTCAACGTATTTTAGGAGATTTGTCACTTGAATTAGTGATTACAGCACATCCTACAGAGGCAACAAAGCGTTCCATTCTTGAAACACAAAAACGAATTTCAAAAATCTTACAGGAATTCGATCGTGCAGTTTTAACTAAGAAAGAACAAGAGAAATTAGATGAAAGCTTGTTCAATGAAATTACTTCACTGTGGCAAACGGATGAATTAAGAGAACGTAAACCAACTGTGCTCGATGAAGTTAAAAATGGTTTATATTATTTTGATCAAACCTTATTTAATGTATTGCCTGAAATTCACCAAGAATTACAATATCAACTAGAAAAGCATTACCCAACAACAAAATGGAATGTTCCAAACTTCCTCAGATTCGGTTCCTGGATTGGCGGAGATCGTGATGGAAATCCATATGTAACACCTGAAGTTACTTGGGAAACACTTGAACTTCATCGACAGCTAGCTATTAAGAAATATGATGAGGGTATAGTTGATTTAATGAGACGTTTTAGTCAGTCATCGTCACGTGTAACGATAAGTGAAGAACTTGTAAGAACCGTAGAAAGAGACGAAACACTATACTTGGCTGAAGAAGAGACATGGCCTGTTGAAACGGAAGTATACCGTCGGAAATTTGCCATCATCCTTAAACGGTTACGTGAAATTGGCGCATCTACAGGGATAGGATATAAATCAGCCCAAGAGCTGTTACATGACTTATTATTAATAAAAGAAAGTGCCGACCGTCACCAACCTGCACAACACAAGCTGAAAACATTGCATAAATTAATTCGACAAGTACAATTATTTGGGTTCCATTTAGCTACTTTAGATATTCGGAATCATAGTGGCGAGCATGAAGCCGCGATTGCAGAAATTTTAAAAGTAGTTAATATTACAGCGAACTATTCAGCTCTACCTGAAGAAGAAAAACTAAAGGTACTGGAAAATGTGTTAAACGACCCAAGACCGCTGCTATTATTCGAACAAGATTATTCGAAAGAAACTCAAAATATCATTAACGTCTTTAAAATGATAAAAAAAGCACATGAAGAATTTGGCAGCCGTGCTATCGAAGTTTACCTAGTAAGTATGACGCAATCAGCAAGTGATTTATTGGAAGTACTTGTGCTAGCAAAAGAGGCAGGTATCTATCGCAAACATGCTGATGGCCGGGTTGAAAGCGGAATAACAGTTGCGCCATTACTTGAAACCATTGATGACTTACTGGCTGGACCAGACATCATGAGGACATTATTTACGATGGATGTGTATCGTGCCCATCTTGCGCAACGGGGCAATCATCAAGAAATTATGTTAGGGTATTCAGATGGAAGTAAGGACGGAGGAACTCTAACTGCGAACTGGAGACTGTATAAGGCACAGCAAGAAATTCACGATATGGCCAAAGAATACAGCATAAGATTAAAATTCTTCCATGGTCGCGGTGGTTCATTAGGACGTGGCGGTGGTCCTTTAAATCGCAGTATTTTATCACAGCCAGCAGAAACATTAGGAGATGGCGTGAAAATTACTGAACAAGGTGAAGTGTTATCTTCACGTTATTTATTAGAAGATATCGCCTATCGAAGTCTAGAGCAGGCTGCTTCAACATTATTAGAAGCCGCAGCACATGTATCGAAAACATCAGAAGAGAATCATTTTAGGGAAGCAGCTTGGGAACAAGCTATGGAAGACGTCTCAATACATGCGCTTAGAAAGTATCAGTCATTCGTGTTTGAAGATCCAGACTTTTTAACATACTTTAATCAGGCCACACCTTTAGGTGAATTAGCTGAGTTAAATATCGGCTCTCGTCCAATGAAACGGAAAAATAGCAATCAATTTGAAAATTTACGTGCCATTCCATGGGTATTTGCATGGACACAGTGTCGCCAAATGATCCCGGCATGGTATGCTGCGGGTTCTGGATTAAAAGCTTTTGTTTCAAAAAGTGAAGAGAATTTGAACCTTTTACAAAGCATGTATAATGAATGGCCATTTTTCCAATCAACCATTAATAATCTACAGATGGCGCTAATGAAAGCAGACCTACAAACTGCGAAGGAATATATAAAACTGGTTGAGGATCAACAAATGGGAGAGCGGATTTTTAAAAATATCACGGATGAATACAATACGACAAAAGAGCTGTTATTGGCGATTTCAGATAACCAAGAGCTGTTAGATCATACACCGAATATTAAAGAATCTGTTCACCTTCGAAATCCATATGTGGATCCCCTCAATTTCCTACAAGTGGAATTGATAAAAGAATTGCGTGAATCGGATGAAAATAAAGATGATTTATTAACTGAAGTACTATTAACTATCAGTGGAGTCGCAGCAGGCCTGCGAAACACTGGTTGATCAATCATGGGGACGGTTCTCCTGCTTGTTTTTTAAGCGGGAGAGCCGTTTTTTTATTTTGAAAGACTAAGAAATTGGGTACAGAGGGATTTGTCTATGTCACAGAGGTCCTGTGACTATAATAAAAGCGGATAATGGCCTGCAATTAATAAAAAAAGGTGATTCTGTTTTCAAAATTTTAAATTTAGGGATAGATAGCAGAACCTTCCTTCTATTTTATTATTAAAAGTAAATGAAACATTTCTAATTTGTGTTTCGTCTTATGAATGTAAAACCTATTAGATAAGGAGACTTTATGAGGGATGTAATCGGAACGATTGAATTTAAAATAAAATGTGCGAATTATCATTTTAATCAAGCGATTGAGCTTGAAAGTCAGCTTAATAAAGAGAATATCCATATATTTATTAGTGAATTTTGTGGGATGATGGAAATGTTACAGAGTAGTATTGATATAGCTAGTTCATGTGCCTATAAACAAAGTGCGGTTGAAATGAGAACCTTTAATAATTTACTTAAAGAATCTCAGATCTCTGAGCTAGAGTACATTGAACAATTTTTAAAAGCAAATCGAACGGGTAATGTATTTAATGTGATAGATCATAAAGAAGTACAAATCATTTCAATAGCTAAAAGGAAACAACAGGGTTTTTACGATCAGCGGAATGTAGCGGTTTATATGCAGCAAGTGAAGAAAATGGCAGAGAATATGGTCAATGAGTTCATGAAGATTTATACGAAAAGTGTTTCTCATTATGATTCATCATGGCGCACGATCGATAGCTATTGCTCGGCTTTTGTGTGTAAGGAGTGTGGATGGCCCGTAACAAAGCTTTTAGGTCATCTCGGAAATTTAAGTGAGCTTTCACTTAAGGAAAAGGAACCATTAATAACTAATCGGAACTATGTGTATGGTCATGAGTTGATTCGAGCGAACCTGTTGCCATGGGGCGGGGATACCGAGATCAGTGAAAATGAAGTAATAATACCGATTGGCAGCCTTTATTTTGATGTAAAGAAAGAGTCAGCGCCTGGATGCTGCGGCCCTGATTCTTCAGAGTTTAATATATACTGTAAGAATGGGCATGCAGTAGGGAAGGAAGCGGCAGATTGCTGGATGCCTCATTTTATCCGATTACCATTTGACAAAGTTAACAGAAATGAATTGATTTAGAAAATCAAAAATACAAGACCGCTAAACTTTTTTTATACTGAAATGGATCTCAAAAATAAGCTTAATGAGCTTGTTAAAATCTAGTGAATTAGTTGATGAAGCGGGGATGTATGTGTTGAATATATAAATCAATCTAATCAAATAAAACAGGCGATTTCAAAGCTTAATGAAAACATGAGCTCATTGAATGCTATCACGCAAAGGATGAATCAAAATTTATTTAACGCTGTAGTTTTTCTTGGTTTCAATCATATAATGACAATTGATCAGGAGAAATTTACCGGAAGTAAATTCCAAAACAACCATAAAAAGGGGTTCTTTGATGAAAAGTAACTCAATTCATATTCCAGAAAATCAATTGTCGTTATTTTTATTTAGTAATACCCGCTCAGCTCTTATCTGGCTTATTATCCGCTTATATGTGGGGTATGCTTGGATTAATGCAGGCTGGCATAAAATTACAGATGCCAATTGGACAGGAGTCAATGCAGGCGGAGCGGTACGGGGCTTCGTAAAAGGAGCTTTGGCAAAAGCTGAGGAAGGAAAAGATGTCACAGGTTGGTACGCTACGTTTCTAGAACAGATTGTACTACCCAATGCAGGCATATTCGGCTATTTAGTAGCTTATGGGGAAGTCCTGGTTGGATTAGGTTTAATATTAGGTTTATTAACAGGGATTGCTGCATTTTTTGGTTCGTTGATGAATGTCAGCTTTTTATTTGCCGGAACCTTAAGTACGAATCCACTTCTATTTATTTTGGCAACATGGTTAGTGTTGGCTTGGAAGGTAGCTGGTTGGTATGGATTAGACCGGTGGGCCCTTCCAATTTTAGGTACACCTTGGAGCAAAAAAGATCACACAATTTCAGATACCTTAATTAATAAGTAAGCTAGCAAATGGACTCTCTCCTGTTTAGAAACGTTTACGAGCAGGAGAACCGTCCCCGTGAAGGAGTCAGAGGACCTGTCCGAGACCACTGAAAAACATATCCTAAATAATGGAAAATTCAAAAATCGAAACAAAATAAAAAGAAAATCCCCCTTTATTTGGTATAATTGAATCACCACAACACAATTCACCAATAAAAAGGAGGATTTTCTCATGCTTAAAGACAAGGATATGCAATTAAGCATCTATTCTGTATTATACAATAAAATTCCAAACAATCATACGCTGAAGTTACTTAAAGACGAGGTAGATTTCAGTTTTATCAATGCAACACTTGAAAAAACTTATTGTAAGTATTATGGTAGACCGGCAAGAGAACCGGAGCTAATGGTTAAACTATTAGTACTACAATATCTCTATAATCTTTCCGACGAACAAGTCATTGAAAATGCTTCATTAAATCTAGCTTACATGTATTTTCTAGACATCAATCCAGAAGATGAACTTCCCCATCCGAGCCTTTTAACCAAATTTCGTAAAAATAAATTAGAAGGAAATTTTACGGTCGATGAAATCATTGCTGAAATCGTAAAACAATGTGTTGAAAGTGGAACCCTGCAGGGTTCTGGAATCAGTATTGATTCAACCCACTCAGAGGCAAATACATTTAAATGTACTGCAGAAAGAGTCATGAAACGTATGGCAAATAAAATCTTTAAGACCGTAGAGAAAGAATGCGGCGAATTGCCAGAGGAAATGAATCAAGAAATTCCAAACTATAAAGAAATAGAAGATCATAAAGAAGCCAAGGCAGTCATGAAATCTTATCTCGAAGAAACGATCACAAAAGTTGAAAAACATATAGAAGTTGAAAATAACCCCCAAATTAAGGGGTTACTTGATAATGCGAAAGAAATACTAGAGGACCCTAAATTTTTGGAACAAAAAGGGGTTCGTTCTATCGTAGACCAGGACGCTAGAGTGGGACATAAAAGCAAAACCTCCCACTTTTTTGGGTACAAAATTGAATTTATGATCACAACGAAAGATCGTATTATCACAGCGCTTAATGTGGATCATGGTGCTTATGTGGATGGAGATAAGTTTGAAGAGTTACTAGAGTTAACAAAGAGATGTGGTGTAACAATAGAAGAATTATATGGTGATAAAGCCTATTTTAGAAAACACATATTAGACAAAATAAGGGAAATAGGAGCTAAGGCATACATACCAGTAAGTGAAATGGCTTACAAAATTAACGAGGATTTATTTAGTTATAACAAAGATTCAGATGAATGGTTCTGTGTTGAGGGAAACCAAACTGTTAAAAGAGCTCTCAGTATACGAAAAAGCGGAAAACAAAAGCTCCGATATTATTTTGAAAAAGAGCAATGTAGAAATTGTCCCCTCAGGGACCAATGTATTAAAGGAACTACAGTTGGAAGAATATTGGAAGTCGGCATTAATACCCCAGAATTTTATGGATACAGCCAGGAACAAAAAACGGATGAGTTCAAAGAGAAATATAAAAACAGGGCATGTCAGGAATGGAAAAACGGGGAAATGAAAAACTTTCACGGGCTAGATCGTGCCAGGGGGTACGGTCAAAAAAGCATGGCCTTACAAGCAAAATTAACTGCGTTAGCGGTTAATTTAAAGAGGATAGCGAAAA